>ONPH01000159.1 GCA_900319655.1 uncultured Eubacteriales bacterium | reverse complement strand
GACCGATAACAGCAAAACGGTCGAAACCTCAGCGGCGGCTTTTGTGCTGTACTGTCCGCAGAACGGCAGTATAATTCTTTCAAAGAATGAAAACGAACATAAAAAGCCTGCCAGCACAACAAAGCTTTTGACCTCGCTCATCACGCTTGAACAGGCGGCAAGGGGCAACAGCACCGTGACCTTTACCGATAAAATGACTGCCGAGGGCAGTTCGATGTACCTCGAGTACGGCGACACGGTAAAGCTGAGCGACCTCGCGGCAGGTATGATGATGTGCTCGGGCAACGACGCCGCCAACGCAGCGGCAATCGCAATTTCGGGAAGTTATGAGAAGTTTTCCGGGGTTATGAATTCACGCGCCCAAAGCATAGGGATGAAGAACTCTCACTTTGTCACCCCGAGCGGACTTGACGACGACAACCACTACACCACCGCGCACGATATGGCTCTGCTTATGGCGGAGGTTCTGAGAAACTCTCAGCTTGCCGAGCTAATCTCGCAAAAAAGCGCCACGGTCGATTTTATCAAGCCCGAAAAGCATATGACCTACACCAACCATAACAGGCTGTTGTCGATGTACAGTTACTGCATAGGCGGCAAGACCGGCTATACCGACGCGGCAGGCAGGTGCCTTGTCACGGCTTCAAGGCGCGATAACCTCACGCTGATTTGCGTTACGCTCGACGATAAAAACGACTGGAAAGACCATACGGCGCTTTACGAGTACGGCTTTTCCAAGCTCGGCTGTTACATGGATAATGAGTTTACAGCGGAAATCCCCGTCGCAGGCGGCGAGGATGACTTTGTAACCGTCAGCGCGGACAGCTCCTGCGAGCTTGTCGTAAACAAGGGCGAGGAGAGCAAAATAAAACGCATGGTTAAGCTCGACAGCTTCCTGTTCGCTCCTGTTATGCAGGGCGAAGCGGTGGGCGAAATCGAATACAGCCTGAACGGTAAAACGCTGAAAAAGGCCAGGCTTAAGGCGCAAAACGGCGCGGAAATCAAGAGCGGCAAAAAGGGACTGCTCGAAAAAATAAAGGAACTATTTTTTAATGGATAAAAAAGAACCGATAAGACTTCAAAAATTCATATCCCAGTGCGGAGTTGCTTCTCGCAGAAAAGCTGAGGAGCTGATTTTGCAGGGAAAGGTAAAAATAAACGGAAAAACCGCAATCCTCGGCGACAAGGTAACCGATAAGGACAAGGTTTTTGTCAACGGAAAAAGGATTGTCATTCCGCGCAAGAGCTTCAGGTACATAATGCTCAACAAGCCGCGCGGATTTATCACCACAATGAACGACGAACGCGGCAGAAAATGCGTTGCAGAGCTCGTCAGCGGAGTGGGCGAGAGGGTGTATCCTGTCGGCAGGCTCGATAAGGACTCCGAGGGTATGCTCGTTTTTACCAACGACGGCGAGTTTGCAAACAAGCTTATGCATCCGCGCAACAGCGTTTATAAGTTTTACCGCGTGACCGTCCGCCCCGATATCAACGAGGAACAGCTCATTAAGCTTGAAACAGGCGTTGAGCTTGACGGCAAAAAGACCGCGCCTGCAATTGTCCACGTCGTGCACAAAGAGCCCGGCAGAGTTGTGCTCGAGATGATACTTCACGAGGGCAAAAACCGCGAAATCCGCAGAATGTGCGACGCTGTCGGCTTAGAGGTCGCAAGGCTCAAGCGCACTCAAATCGGCGGTGTAAAGATGGGAATGTTAAAGCAGGGCGACTGGCGCGACCTGACGGAAAAGGAGATTAAGAACCTTACGGCAAACCCCATTGTCAACGGCAGAACAATATAAAAGCAATTTATTAACAACAATTCGCAAGGCGCGGCTTTTACCGCGCTTTTTTTGTTTGAACTTAGCGATAAATTTCAAAATAAGACCTTGTACTTTGACATATTTTGAGTTATAATATACATTAGATTAAAATGTATTATGAGAAGTTTGGCTTTTAAGCGAATCTTTGAAGCACATAAGAATCGGAGGAATCAAAATGAGTATTGAAAAAATCAATGCCGCGAGGGAGCAAATCGCCTCAACTTCCGCCTACAAAACTCTCACCGAGTTTTTTGACGAGGGAAGCTTTTGCGAGCTCGACGCTTTTGTAAAATCGGGCGACGGTCTTGCGGAGGTAACCGCAGGCAGCGGAACAGTAGAGGGTATGTCCGTTTACGCTTTCGCGCAGAACAGCGACATTTCGGGCGGAGCGCTCAGCTCTGCACAGAGCAAAAAGCTCAAAAAGCTCTATTCGCTCGCGCTCAAAACAGGCGCGCCGGTGTTCGGCTTTTACAGCAGTATCGGCGGCAGACTTAAGGAAGGCACAGACCTTCTCGGCGGCTGCGGCGAGGTGCTTAAGCTCGCTTCAAAGGCTTCGGGCGTAGTTCCGCAGGTGTCGGTTGTAATCGGTGACTGCCTCGGCACAAACGCTCTCAGCGCAGTCAGCGCGGATTTTGTAATTATGAGCGAAAAGGCACAGCTCAGCCTTGACGTTACCGGTAAGAACGCCGGTTTGGACTTTAACTTTTCACACGGCAACGTTGCAATAAAGGCAGAGGACAGCGCAGACGCTGTCGCTCAGGCGCGTAACCTTGTACCTTATCTGCCTTCAAATAACCTTGTTCCTGCCGCTGAGGCGGAGACAAACGAGCCCGACGGACTTTCGGGCAAGTGCATTGTCAGCAAGCTCGTTGACGGCGGCACAAAGCTCAGACTTTTCGAGGGCTTCGGCGACAACGCGCGCGTAAGGCTTGCAAGGCTCAACGGTCAGGTTGTAGGCGTTGTCCGCACAACAGGCGGCATGCTCGACTGCAAGTCGGCTCAGAAGGCGGCAAAGTTTGTACGCTTCTGCGACGCATTCTCAATCCCCGTAATCACCTTTGCGGACTGCGAGGGCTTCGAGTGTCTTAAGGGCGCGGCAAAGCTTACAGCGGCTTACGCCGAGGCTACTACGATTAAAATTTCGGTAATCGTAGGCAAGGCTATCGGTTCGGCTTACATAGCGCTTGCAGGAACAGGCGCAAACGCAGACGTTGTTTACGCTCTGCCCGACGCGGTTGTTTCTCCCGTAAATACCGAGGCGGCGGCGTTCATTATGTCGCCCGAGACCATGAACGTTCCCTTTTCCGAGCAAAAGGCGGCTGCCGATAAGTT
>ONPH01000004.1 GCA_900319655.1 uncultured Eubacteriales bacterium | reverse complement strand
CGAAATTATAGCTTTCGGGTACGTTCAGCTGAAAATCAACTAATAAACCGTTTTTGTTTACCGTTGGGGTACAAAAGTTTTTGAATAACTGCATAATTATTCTCCTTAAATAAATGGAATAATCATGACTGTACAGTTCATTAAAGGTTGATCGTCACCAACCGTCATCATTATAAAGAAAGAGTTGAAGAAAGTCAACAAATCGGCTATGCAAATTATCCCGAAACCGGATACAGTTATTTGAATTTTGCATAAGTGTATATTTTAGTAGCTTTATGTTTATAAGCGTTATCCTTTATTCTTTTTGTTGTATTAATCCACAAAAGAAATTGATGATGAAATGCTGAACAAGTTGCACGTTGTTGCCGACTACGAAGGCCGCTCGGCGAACAGTTCGATATTGATTCTGATTCGTGATGCGATTGAGAAGCATGAGGAAAAACACGGAAAAATAGAAATATAAAAATGAGCAGGACGGTGTCATCGGCTGTCCTGCTCGTTTTATCGGTCGTTATTATTTTTCAAACTGTTCCTTATAATCAATCCCAAATGTTTCCATCGACTTGATGATCGGGCGCATACTCTCGCCGAGGTCGCTCAGGGCGTACTCTACTCTCGGCGGCACTTCGGGATAAACGGTGCGGGTGATGATACCGTCATCCTCCATCGAACGCAGGCTGTCGGTCAGAACCTTCTGGCTGATTCCGTCAAGGCTTTTTCTCAGTTCGTTGAACCGCCACGGTCTGAAGAGAAGATTACGCAGTATCAGCAGCTTCCATTTGCTTCCAATCAAGCTCACTGTTGTTACGACAGGGCAATCAGCATATCGTCATACTGCGCCTGTTCTACAGCAAGGACGGATCCACACGAAAAAATGACAAGAAAACTTTGCAAATAGTATTGACAAGTAAACTTGGCGGTGTTATAATGATGACAATAAAACTTGGCAAAGGAAGCCGGAGGAGTTGTTGGTATGAATAAGGAAGAAATATTAAAGATGGCGCAAACCGAAAACAAGGGAAAGGATGTCGCTGACCTCGATGCGCAGAGAAGAGGTGCGTATTTTGCGTACCTCGTCGGCATTTGTCTGATCGTAGCGGTTGATATTATCGAGGGGATTGTCCTTCACCGCATCAGCTTCGGCTGCAATATGGCAATGTTTGTCATGGCGTTTGTAGCCTTCTTGACAAAGTTCCGTATTCGCGGAAAGAAGCATGAGCTTTTTGTCGCGATCGCCTACGGAATCGGTGCGGTTGTTTGGACAGTGCTGTGGATCATGCAGCTTTGCGGGGTGTTGTCATGACAGATAACGGTCTGGTGCTGAAAAACAACCTCGCCGCGATTCGCAAGGAGAAAAAGTTATCTCAGGCGGAGCTGGCAAAAATCGTGGGCGTGTCGCGCAATACGATCAGCTCCATCGAGACAGGTCAGTTCAACCCGACCGCTAAGCTGGCGTTGATTCTATGTATCGCGCTGGACAAGAAGTTTGAGGAAATCTTCTATTTCTGATGGAATAACAGACTGTTGCAGCTAAAACTTTCAAATAGTTTTGCTTCGGCTTGTGGACAAGGTTCTTGATTTCTGGTATGATAATAGCAGATAAATAGGAATTTACAATGGGTGAACAGAATGCTTGAAATATCTTTTATGACTCTTGAATTGTTGTTTGCGGTTGTTTGGCTGTTGATCAGATTGGTCGTATGGATTCACCAAAAGCGAATCATATGGAAACGTGAAGCTTTGCTGCTGTTGATGTATATCAATCTTGCGATTATTATCCGTTTTTCATTTTTTCCGAGAGATTTGGTGAACGGGCATATTCAGCCTTTGATTTTTGACGCAAAAGTTGCTTTTCCTTTCCGCGTCAATATTATCCCTCTTGTTAATTTATTTCAATACGACAGTGTAAGGGATGTGATCTGGAATGTAGTCGGGAATACAGCAATGTTTATTCCGACCGGCATTATTTTGCCTATCATTTACAGAAAAATGGATCATTTTGGCAAGGTGATTGCGGCAGGAGCGTTTATATCACTGTGCATTGAGTTGATGCAATTGCCCTTTGCGACCAGAGTTACCGATATTGATGATCTGATCCTGAACACACTTGGAGTGATGATAGGATATGGAATTTACTCATTGGTCAAAAAGATAAAAACATCAAAACGATAAATTCTGATTAAGCGAAACGGCTGACCCGCCGTTGATGAACCTTATCTTGACATACCTCTGTTGACTATGCTATATTACACCCAACAAACCGCGAAGGAATGGGAAAAGTCAGGTTTCACCGACGTGGTGTGACCCTCACCTTATGCCGCTTTATGCGTTTTGCTGGTTTTTCTTCGGCTTCGGAGCAATCACCATGCTGACCGCGCGTTTGCTGATAAAGGACTACAACAAATATCTGCCGCTGGTTGACGACGACGGAGAGTTTATTCTCACCGAGGACGGCAAAAAAATTATGCCCGGAACTCCCGAGGAAAAGGCTTATTACGCCGCTCGCCGTGAAGAACTCAGCGACAGCGATAAAACGGAAGAAGAAATTTTGGAAGAAATGAAAATGCTCGATATGTGAGGTGCTTAGCAAATGAAGATACAAACGTTTATTGAAGCTTTGCGCGGCGGAAAAGCCGACCACGCTTTAAAAATTCTCTACGGTAATTCCCCGACCGCGATTGAAAGCCAGCAGAGAAGATATATTCACGCGGTCAGCCGCTTTTCGGAGCTGTTCCCTCAGCACGATGATATCCGCATATTTTCCTCTCCAGGCAGAACTGAAATCGGCGGAAACCATACAGACCACCAGCACGGCTGTGCGTTGGCGGCAGCGGTTAATCTGGACGTTATCGCGGTTGTCGCATTTCACGATGAACACATAATCCGTATGGAGTCGTAAGGTCACGGACGAATTGAAGTCGATTTGAACGACCTCTCAATTCACGAGGAGGAAAAGGGAACTTCCGCCGCGATAATCCGCGGAATAGCCGCGCGTTTTGCCTCGATGGGCGTTAACATCGGCGGCTTTGACGCTTACTCTACCTCCGACGTGCTCAGCGGCAGCGGACTTTCTTCATCCGCAGCGTTTGAAACGCTTGTCGGCGCTATAATCAACATCAACTACAACGACTGCCGTGCCGATGAAGCCGAAATCGCAAAAATCGGTCAGTATGCCGAAAATGTGTATTTCGGAAAGGGCAGCGGTCTGCTCGACCAGACTGTTTGCGCCTACGGCGGCTTTGTGTTTATCGACTTCCTCGATACCGACAAGCCGTATGTTGAAAAATATAGCTTTGATTTTGAAAAGGCAGGCTATAACCTCTGCATTACAGATACAAAGGGCAGCCACTCCGATTTGACCGAGGACTATGTTGCCGTTCCTGCCGAGATGAAATCGGTTGCGCGTCAGTTCGGCAAGGAATATCTCCGCGAGGTGGATGAATTTTTGTTTCTGCGCTCTGTTCCTGAGCTGCGCGGAAGGTGCAACGACCGTGCCATTATGCGCGCTGTGCATTATTTTAAGGAGAACCGCGGCGCGATTGACGAGGCTCAGGCTCTCGACAACGGCGATATCGAAGCTTTCTTTGAAATTTACCGCCGTTCGGCAGCTTCATCTGCCAACCTTTTACAGAACCATTATTCAAACGCTAAGCCCACCGAACAGGGTATTTCGCTGGGAATTATGATGAGCCGCCTGATTTTGGGCGACGACGCGGCAGTCCGCGTACACGGCGGCGGCTTTGCCGGAACAATTCAGGCGTTTGTGCCTGTATTCAAAACCGAGGAGTACGTCCGCAAAATGAATGCGCTGTTCGGAGCAGGAAGCTGTTACGTGCTGCGTATCCGTCCCGTCGGCGGCGTTGAAATTAAGGCATAGGAGTACACTATGATTTACTTAGATATTCAAAAACTAATTGATTACTCTATAAATAATAATCTAATCGAAAAGGCTGACGAGCTGGTTGTACGCAATCAGCTTATGAACGCCCTGCGCGTTTACGACTGGCAGGATGAAGCCGTAGAAAACAAAGGCGAAAGCGTTGACGAGCTTTTACAGCCGTTAATTGATTACGCCTGCGAAAACGGCGTAATTGAGGACACTACCGCAAACCGTGATTTGTTCGACACTTTGCTGATGGGCATTGTAACGCCTATGCCGCGCGAGATTATCCACGATTTTCGCGGCGCTTACGAAAAATCTCCGAAGGAAGCGACCGATTGGTACTATGACATCAGCCAAAAGACCAACTATGTCCGCGCAGGACGTATCGCCAAGGATATGAAGTGGAAAAGCAACTCCGGCTACGGCGTGCTTGACATCACAATAAACCGCTCTAAGCCCGAAAAGGATCCGCGCGATATTGCCAAGGCACGCGCTAGCAAATCGACCGCGTACCCAAAATGTCAGCTTTGCACTGAAAATATGGGCTTTGCAGGCAATCAAAACCACCCTGCCCGTCAAAATCTCCGTCCTATTCCGCTCGAAATTCACGGAGAGCCGTGGTATTTGCAGTACTCTCCCTACGGCTACTACAACGAGCACTGCATTGTGTTTAACGAAAAGCACATTCCTATGGTGATTGACGCCGAGGTGTTTGACAAGCTGTTTGACTTTGTGTCGCAGTTCCCTCACTATTTTGTCGGCTCAAACGCCGATTTGCCGATTGTCGGCGGTTCAATTCTCAGCCACGAGCATTTTCAGGGCGGCAATTACACCTTCGCTATGGCAACCGCTGAGGAAGAAAAAGAATTTGAGTTAAAGGCGTATCCGGAGGTTCATTGCGCAACGGTCAAATGGCCGATGTCCGTAATTCGCCTGAGAAGTGCCGACCGTGCTCAGCTTGTAGCAGCATGCGAGCATGTTTTGAAGAGCTGGCGCGGCTATTCCGACGCTTCGGCAACAATTTTTGCGGAAACAGACGGTACTCCGCACAACACAATTACCCCGATTGCAAGGATGAACGGCGGTGAATTCGAGTGCGACTTGGTTCTGCGCAACAACCTCACCACCGAGGACAGACCTTTGGGACTTTACCATTCGAACCCGAGCCTGCACCACATAAAAAAGGAAAACATCGGACTTATTGAGGTTATGGGACTTGCGGTTTTACCTGCGCGCTTGGCGAATGAGCTTGAGGCTGTAAGGCAGGCGCTGTTAAGCGGAGAACCTCTTGACGGCAATCCTTTAACGCAATCTCACGCTGAATGGGCGGATGAACTGCTTAAAAATCACCCCGAATTCAACGCGGACACTGCTATGGATATCATACATGCCGAGGTTGGCGCGGTGTTTGAGCAGGTGCTCTGCGACGCAGGCGTGTTCAAACGCGACGAAGCCGGACAAGCGGCGTTCGCGCGTTTTATTAAGACATTAAATGAGTAATAATATATATTCCGGGAGGTCAGTATGTTTGATTTATTAACCATCGGAGAAATGTTGATAGACTTAACACAAACGGGAGTTTCCGCGCAGGGAATTCCGCAGTATACGGCTTTCCCGGGCGGCGCTCCGGCAAACGTAGCGGTTGCGGCGGCAAAGCTCGGCGCCAAAACCGCCTTTATCGGCAAGGTCGGCAACGATGCGTTCGGCAAGCTTTTGCTCGATACGGTACGCCAAAACGGAGTTAACGCCGACGGTATGGTTGTCAGCGATACAGCCAACACCACGCTTGCGGTCGTTTCTCTGCAAGAAAGCGGAGAGCGCAGCTTTGCGTTTTACCGCAAGGGCTTTGCCGATACCCTGTTGTCGGAGGATGAAATCGACGACAATATGCTGAAAAACACCCGTATCCTGCACTTCGGCTCAGTAAGCCTGACCGACGAGCCCTCGCGAAGCGCGACTCTTTCGGCGGCGCGCCGCGCTAAAGAATACGGAGCGGCGGTTACATACGATCCGAACTACCGCGCAAGCCTTTGGGAGGACGAAGCGACGGCTGTTCAGAAGATGAAAGAGCCGCTGGGTATGGCAGATATCCTCAAAATCTCCGACAAGGAGCTGCCGCTTCTCACGGGTACAGATGACTGTGAGGCAGGCACAAAGCAGTTTGCCGATACTTACGGAATTCCGCTTATTTTGCTGACCTTAGGCGCAAAAGGCGCGTACTACCGCTTTGGCGATATCACCGGACACTGCGACGGTGTTAAGGTAAAGGTTGCCGATACAAACGGCGCCGGAGATACCTTTTTCGGTGCGTTCCTCAGCGCAATGGCAAGGCTCGGAAAATACAATCCTTCTCAGCTTAGTGAGGACGAAATAAAAAGCTTGGTTGAGTTTTCAAATAAAGCCGCAGCGATTACAGCTTCACGCAGCGGCGCAATTCCGGCAATGCCATCACTTTCTGAAGTAAACTGACAGGAGAGCCGCCTATGAATACAACCGACGTATGGAAAAAAGAATTTGCAGACCGCTTTGCAAAGTGTTTTGACGAGTTCAAATGGCTTTACTGCGAGGTTTACAATAATGATATGCAGGCGTTCCACTGGCTGGTTAACGCTATGTATGAGTTTTACGAGGCGCGGAATTCCGCGCTTAAGGCGCTTGACCGCAAGCGCGAGAGCACGCCGTTTTGGTACAGCACAAACGATTTAATCGGTATGATGATGTACGTCGATAATTTTGCAGGCGACCTAAAGGGCGTGCGAAAAGATTTAGATTATATCAGGGACAGCGGCGTAAATTACCTGCACCTTATGCCGCTTCTTAAAAGCCCAAAGGACAAAAGCGACGGCGGCTACGCGGTGTCGGATTTTCGCAGCGTACAGCCTGAGCTCGGCACGATTGATGATTTAGAGGCGCTTACCGCCGCCTGTCACGAGAACGACATCAGCGTATGCCTTGACTTTGTAATGAACCACACCAGCGAGGAGCACGAGTGGGCAAGGGCGGCGCGTGCAGGCGATGAGGAAATGCGCAAGCGCTACTTTTTCTTTGATAATTGGGAGATACCAAACGAATTTGAGAAAACCGTGCCGCAGGTGTTTCCGACAACAGCCCCGGGCAACTTTACAAAGCTTGACAACGGCGATATTGTTATGACGACCTTTTATCCCTACCAGTGGGACTTGAACTTCGGCAACTGCGTTGTGTTTAACGACATGGTCTGCAATATGCTTTCGATTGCCAATCACGGAATTGACATTATCCGCCTTGACGCCGTGCCGTATATCTGGAAGGAGCTGGGCACGTCATGCCGCAACCTTCCAACGGTTCACAAGCTCGTGCGTATGATGCGGATAATTACAGAGATTGTCTGTCCGTCGGTGCTGCTTTTGGGCGAGGTTGTAATGGAGCCGTCAAAGGTCGCTCCGTACTTTGGTACGCCCGAAAAACCCGAATGTCATATGCTCTATAACGTCACCACCATGGCGAGTATGTGGCACACCGTGGCGACAAAGGACGTCCGCCTTCTCAGCCACCAGACAAGGCAGCTTGCCGCTCTTTCAAAGGACTATGTATTTTTGAACTATCTCAGGTGTCACGACGAGATTGGCTGGGGACTTGACTATGATTATCTGCTGTCCTTCGGTATGACCGAGGTTCCGCACAAAAAGTTCCTCAACGACTATTTTACGGGAAAGTTCGAGGGCAGTACGTCGCGCGGAGAGCTTTATAACGACGACGAACGCCTCGGAGACGCACGCCTGTGCGGCACTACCGCAAGCCTTTGCGGAGTGGAAGCCGCGCTTGAAAACGGAGATAAAAAAGCGCTGAAAGTCGCGCTCGACTGCGACGTTATGCTCCACGCGTACATGCTCGCGCAGAGCGGTATTCCCGTTATTTACAGCGGAGATGAAATCGGACAGCTTAACGATTACACCTACCACGATGATGAGGACAAGCAGGCTGACAGCCGCTACCTGCACCGCGGTAAGCTAAACTGGAAAAACGTTGAAAAAAGAAAAACTAAAAAAACTACGGAGAACGCAATTTACAGCGCCGTTACCAAGCTTGAGCAAATCCGTCGCAAATACACGGTGTTCACCGCGGCGGCAGGGTTTGAGGTTACCGACAGCGGAAGCAATCAGGTGCTTGGTATTCGCCGCGAGTTTGAAAATCAAAGGCTTTACGCGTATTTTAATTTCAGCGGCACAGAGCAGAGCGTGTTCTTTGATGATATACTGACAGCAACCGATTTGATAAGCGGAAAAACCGTGCGCGGCTTGTCGGCGGTTTTACAGCCGTACGGATTTTTATGGCTGCTGTGCGATTGATAAACGAGGTTATTATGAGACAGACAATCCCTATTAATAATGACTGGGAATTTACGCCCGAATGGACGGATGAATTTTTAAGCGGAGGGGGAGAGGCAGAAGCCGTGCGCCTGCCGCACACCTGCAAAATTACCCCCTACAATTATTTTGACGAGCATATTTACCAGATGGTTTGCGGCTACCGCAAACGGCTGGATTTATCAGAGCGTAAAAACCGCAGAGCGTTTGTGCGCTTCGGCGCGGCGGCGCATTACGCAAGGGTGTACCTTGACGGCGAGCTTATCGGTGAGCACAAAAGCGGTTACACCGCCTTTGAGCTCGAACTGGTTACGGACAATCCCAAACCTCTTTTGACGGTAGAGCTCGATACGCGCGAAAGCCTGAACTTTCCGCCTTTCGGCAAGGTTATAGATTATCTGACCTACGGCGGACTTTACCGCGAGGTCGTGCTTGAATACCGCGAGAACAGCTATATCGCTGACCTCTTCGCAAAGCCCTCATTTGAAAAATTTGGAAGTACCGTAAACGGAACTGTTGACTGCGAGTTGGAAATTATCGGCAGCGCAGACGAGCTGCGCCTTGTGCTCTGCGAAAAAGGCGGAAATATTGTAAGCGAAACTACCGTGCAGGTGCAAAATGAAGTTACTCTTAACGCGCCGAAAATTAAGCTTTGGAGTCCCGACAATCCGTCGCTCTATGTGCTTCGCGCGGAGCTTATAAGCGGCGGCGAGGTCATTGACGCGCTTTGCCGTACAATCGGTTTCCGTACAGCGGAATTCAAAAAGGACGGCTTTTACCTCAACGGTGAAAAATTCAAGCTGCGCGGACTTAACCGCCACCAGAGCTATCCGTTTGCAGGCTACGCCATGCCGCGTTCAATGCAGCGTATGGACGCCGATATATTAAAATTTGAGCTCGGCTGTAATGCGGTTCGCACCTCGCACTATCCGCAGTCGCACCATTTTATCGAGCGCTGCGACGAGCTCGGAATGCCTGTGTTTACCGAGCTGCCCGGCTGGCAGAACCTCGGAGACGACGAGTGGAAGGATGTCGCGGTAAATTCTGTAAAAGAGATGGTTCGACAGTACCGCAACCATCCGTCAATAATTTTGTGGGGAGTTCGAATTAACGAAAGTCAGGACGACCACGATTTTTACGTCCGCACCAACGCCGCGGCTCATGAGCTTGACCCGACTCGCGCGACCGGAGGTGTTCGCTGTCACAAGAACAGCGAGCTTTTGGAGGACGTTTACACATACAACGACTTTGTTCACGACGGCGAGCAGCCCGGCTGTGAGCCAAAGGCGGCTGTAACTTCGAATATGGATAAGGCGTACTTTATTTCGGAGTACGGCGGACATATGTATTCCACCAAGGCGTTTGACGACGAGGAACACCGCTTAGAGCATATGCTCCGCCACGCGCGTGTTCTTGACGCGGTTGCTTCCTACGACGATATTGCAGGCTCATTCGGTTGGTGTATGTTCGACTACAACACCCACAAGGAGTTTGGCTCAGGCGACCGAATTTGTTACCACGGAGTTTGCGATATGTTCCGCAATCCCAAAACAGCGGCGTACCTATATGCCGTTCAGCAGAGCGACGAGCCTATACTTAAGCTCAGCTCGTCAATGGACATAGGCGACCATCCTGCGACCAACCGCGGCAGGGTTTACATCATTACCAACGCGGACAGCGTCCGCTTTTATAAAAACGACAGCTTTATTCACGAATACAAGTGTGAAAATAAGGATTTTCCTCACCTTAAATATCCGCCTGTTGAAATTACCGATTACATCGGCTCTCAAATCGCGGACAATGAGGATTTTACACCCGAGCAGGCGCAGTACGTTAAGGATATTCTCAACGAAAGCTCGCGTTTCGGTATGAACCATCTTTCGGAGGACTCCCTGCGCAAGATGGCGTACCTAATGCAGAAATACGGCATGGACGCCGATTCCGCATACCGTCTGTACGGCAAGTATATCGGCAACTGGGGCGACAAAAGCATTGTTTTCCGCTTTGAGGCGTATAAGGACGGCAAGCTTGTTAAAAAGCTGAACGTTTCTCCGTTTGAAAAGCGCGTGCTTACCGCAAGGGTTGACCACACCGATTTGACAGAGGACAGTACCTACGACGTCGCGGCTGTGCGCGTCATTATGACCGACCAAAACGGCAATCCGCTTCCGTATTACTTCGGGGCGCTTGATGTTGAACTAAGCGGCGAGCTTGAAATTATCGGTGAAGCTCCGGTTATTTTACGCGCAGGAATGGGCGGCTTTTATGTCCGCACCAAGCGCAAAGCCGGAAAGGCTTGTGTAACGCTTCGCGCTGACGGCTGCGAAAGCGTCAACATCGACTTTAACATAACTATAAAATAAGCAATTACATAACCGTAAAAAGCTCCATGCTAAGCACGGAGCTTTTCTGCAATAGGAGAGAACAATGCCACGGGAATTATATTATAAAGAAGCGTTAAAGCTCGGACAAAAGGAATACCGCAGCGCCGTTGCCGAAAATATCAACCCGTATTTACCAGTACTGGACGAGATTGTTCCGCCCGAAAAAGCTCTGACAGGTATCCGCGTCGGCGTGGTGCAAATTCCGATGTGGTTTGTTGTCGGCACAAAAACAGGCGGACGTGTCAGCGCGTTTTCCAAAAGCTTTTTGCCGCTTCTGGATGAGGGCACGGAGTTTGCCGATAAATGGGAGGCGCTGTACCGCTCGCATTTGAGCGAAGGCATCCGCGACCCGATAAAGGTCTATGAATACTTAAACCGCTACTATGTTGAGGAGGGTAACAAGCGCGTCAGCGTGCTGAAATACTGCGGAGCTTACAGCGCCGCTGCCGAGGTTATACGTATACTCCCCGAAAGGGACGGCAGCGAGGAAGTGGAAAAGTATTTCGAGTATCTCGAGTTTAACCGCTACAGTAAAATCAACTATATTGAACTGACAAAGCGCGGAAGCTACCGCGAGCTCATGCGCGCTATGGGTAAATCCTACGGCGAGTGGTGGAGCGTTGATGAGCAGCGCAGGTTTTCGGGCGCATACTATCTTTTTGAGCAGCAGTACACCGCGCTTGGCGGAAAAAAGCTGAAAATCACCGTAGGCGACGCCATGCTCAATTATATGGAAATTTACGGCTATTCAGCGCTTGAAAACGCAAACAGCGCTGAAATCCGAATGAACCTCAAAAAAATGTGGGAAGAAATCGCCTTGGAGGACGAGAACGAAGCGATTGAGCTAAAGCCTGAGCCGACTGAGGAGAAAAAGCAGTCGGTGCTGTCAATGGTGCTGCCGAAGGCAAAGCCTGCCGTGCTGAAGGCGGCGTTTATCTATGACGTTCCGCCTGAAAAGTCCGGCTGGGTAAGCGACCACGAGAACGGCAGACAGTACGCGCAGACGGTTCTCGGCAGCAGGGTTGAAACCTCGGTTTATCTTTGCGAGGACGAAAGCCGTCAGTATGAAGTTCTGGAAAAGGCAATTTCCGACAGAAATACGCTGATTTTTACCACGTCGCCGCGTATGCTGCAGGCTTCCCTGCGCGCCGCGGTAAGCTACCCGGAAACGGTTATAATGAACTGTTCACTGAATATTTCGCACCGATATGTGCGCACCTACTACACGCGAATGTACGAGGCAAAGTTTATCCTCGGAGTGCTCGCAGGTACGCTGACGACAAGCGGCAGGCTGGGCTATGTTTGCGATTATCCGATTTACGGACAGATTGCAGGTATCAACGCCTTTGCGCTCGGCGCTCAAATGGCGCATCCCGGAACAAAGGTTTATCTGGAATGGTCGTCCGTAAAGGGCGTTGAGGAAGCGGCGCGGTCGCTTCGTGAAAAGCATATCCACCTTATCTCATCTCAGGACACCGCACGGTTCAGAGAGGACACGCGAAGCTCCTTCGGGCTGTCGCACATTACAAACGAAAAAACTGAGCTGCTCGCCGTGCCTGTCTGGAAATGGGGCATTTATTATGAAAAAATTATCCGCGCCGCGCTCGACAAGACCATCAAGAGCGAGTATATCAATACCGCACGCGCCCTCAATTATTACTGGGGAATGTCCGCAGGAGTTGTGGATATCGAATACGCGCCTGCGCTTCCACTCCCGTCAAGACGTTATGCCGACTTCTTCCGCAACAGCATAATCAGCGGAGCAGGCAAGCCGTTTTTGACGCCGTTTTACACTCAAAGCGGCGAGGTAATCGGCGCGAGGCAGCATGAGCTGAACCTTGAACAGATTATCAGAATGGACTTTTTGGTGGATAACGTAATCGGTGATATCCCCGGTTATGAGGATTTGACTGTTATCGGACAAAAAACCGTAGATATGGTTGGAATCGGACAGGCAAAGCAGAAAACGGAGATTGTAAAATGAGGGTTTTAGCTGTTTCCGATGTGCCGTCGGACCGTTTTTACGAATACTACACAGAGGGCAAGCTCGACGAATTTGACTTGATACTCTCCTGCGGAGATTTACGTCCGGAGTATCTGGAATTTCTCGTGACCATGGCGCATTGTCCGCTGATTTATGTTCACGGAAACCACGACGACAGCTACGGCAGAGAGCCTCAGGGCTGCGAATGTGCCGACGATACGGTTGTCGAGTATAACGGAATACGAATTCTCGGGCTGGGCGGTTCGTTTAAGTACCGCGACGGCAAATATATGTACACGGAAAATCAAATGAAAAGCCGTATACGCCGTTTGTGGCTGACAATCAAAAAGCACCGCGGCTTTGATATTCTTTTAACTCACGCTCCCGCGCGCGGCTTAAACGACTTTGACACCGTTCCCCACAGGGGCTTTGAGTGCTTCAATGCTCTGATGGAAAAATACAATCCGCAGTATTTTATCCACGGCCATATCCACCGCAATTATGATTTCAGAATTCCGCAGATTTGCGCCAAGGGCGTTACAACGGTTATTAACGCGTATGAATACTGCATTTTTGATATAGACGGCAGGTGAGTGTATGAATAAATTAGTCAAACGAATTATTATGAGCGTGTTCGGCGTGGCGCTGTGCGGCGTAAGCGTCGGAATGTTTAAGTTTGCCGCGCTCGGCGTCGATCCGTTTCAATCCCTGATGAGCGGACTTGACGCGGTTATTCCAATCCGTTTCGGTACGCTGTACGTGATTGTTAACGCCGTACTGCTGCTTTTCGCGCTTATTTTTGACCGTAAAAAAATCGGTATAGCCACATTTATAAACCTGTTTCTGCTCGGATATATCGTGGAGTTTTCGCAGGGCGTGTGCGAAAGGCTGATGCCCGGTGCTCCGCTTTGGCTGAGGATAGTTATTTTGCTGGTCGCGATTGTAATCCTCTGCCTTTCATCGTCGCTGTATTTTACCGCGGATTTGGGCGTTTCAACCTACGACGCTGTGGCGCTGATTTGGTCGCAGCGGCAGAGTAAAATAAAGTTCGCGTTCTGCCGTGTGATTTGCGATTTTGTCTGTGTAGCGGCAGGTGTTGCGCTGCTGTTTGCTTCGGGGCAGAACATAGAGCAAATTCTCGGCTCTGTCGGCATAGGAACAATAATTACCGCGTTCTTTATGGGACCGCTGATAACGTTTTTTAACAAACACGTCGCTCAAAAAATATTAACAGCGGGTTCGAAGTGATTTCTAAATCTTGACATTGCCGCAGCGAATTAATATAATATTTTTATAAAAAATTAAACAGGAGAAAAACTATGATTTACGATTACAAAGTAAAAACCGCCAAGGGCGGAGAGCTTGACCTGTCTGAATACAAGGGCAAGGTAATTATGATTGTCAACACAGCCACAGGCTGCGGCTTTACTCCTCAGTACGCGCCGATTGAGCAGATGTACAAAGATTATCACGAACAGGGACTTGAAATTCTGGACATTCCCTGCAATCAGTTCGGCGGACAGGCTCCGGGCTCGGATGATGAAATTCACGAGTTCTGCACGCTGCATTACAACACAACCTTTCCGCAGATGAAAAAGGCGGACGTCAACGGAGAAAACGAGCTGCCGCTTTATACCTACCTGAAGGCTCAAAAGGGCTTTGAGGGCTTTGGTGAACACAAGCTCTCCGCGCTGCTTGCGGATATGCTGGCAAAAGCCGATCCCGACTGGGATAAAAAATCCGACATCAAGTGGAACTTTACAAAGTTTATTGTTGACCGTGACGGAAATGTATCTGCGCGTTTTGAGCCCACTGCCGATATGGCAGAGGTTGAGGCGTGCATAAAAGCACTTTTATAAGGAGGCACACAATGGAAATTAAAGCGGTAAAATTCAGAAAAGACGGATTCTATTCACAGCTGTTCGCGTTCGGCGGCGAGGAAGGCCCCGAGAAGTACAGCATGGATATCCGTTTCCGCGGAAGTCTGCAAAACTATCTGATTGACACAGGCGATGAGGTGATTTTGGTAGATACCGGACTTCCCGCAGGCACTCCCGAGGAAAAGCCCGACAAGGAGGTTGCCGCATATACCGGCAAGGATATTTGCAGCTATATGGAGGCGTTTCGCAATCTGGGCTATAAGCCCGAGCAGGTGACGAAAATATTACTCACCCACAGGCACAACGACCATTCGGGCGAGTTAAAGTCATTTCCGAACGCGAAAATTTATGTCAACGCCGATGAGCTTGACGCGGCTGAATTACAGGGTATTGACAATATCGTTCCCGTTACCTTTACCGACGGTGCGTACTATAATTTCCCCGAAAGCCAGAAGATTCAAGACGGCATTTATTTTATCAAGGCGAAGGGTCATACCAAGGGCAACAGCATTGTTGTAGTTGAGGACGGCGGTCTTTTCTATATGCTCCACGGCGATATCACCTATGTTGACGAGGCGCTCTATGAGAACAAGCAGTCTGTTGTATTTGACAATCTTCAAGACGCGCTCACAACCCTCGGCCGTGTGCGCGAGTTTGTCCGCAACCATCCGACCGTTTACTGCGGAACTCACACTCCGCAGGGCTATGAGAATCTTGAGGCAAAGCGCGTGATTGACTTGGACAATCCCGTCGAGACTATCTTTCCCGATATTGATTTTACGGAGCAGGAGGCGACAGGCATTTATATCTGCTCAATCTGCGGCTATGTTTATGACCCTGCCGAGCACGACGGCGTTGCATTTGAGGACTTGCCCGACGATTGGCGCTGCCCGCGCTGCAAGCAGCCTAAGGAAAAATTCAATAAGGCGTAATAATCTATGACCGGGCAATTTAATTTGCTCAAACCCTTGCAAAATCAAAAAAACAGTGGTATTATATAATTTAGTGCTATACTTCTTAAACACAGCGACGGAGAGAGTAGCGTTAAGCACCGCATTAAAAGAGAGGCGCGTCGGCGGCTGAAAGCGCGTTATTGCGGATTGATGTGAAGTTCGCTCCCGAGTGGCAGGGCTGAAACAGCAGTAGGCTCTGACGGCTGACATCGTTATATGTCCGATGAGAGCCCTTAATACTAATTTCTATCAGGAGTTAGTATAAAACGGGAATCAGGGTGGTACCACGGAGAAATTCGTCCCTGTACGCTTATGCGTGCAGGGGCTTTTGTCTATTTAAGATTTTAAAATTAAAAACGTTAAATTCACTTGATGTTTTCAGTCGAGAACAAAAAGGGTGGTTCAATAAGAGCTTAGGAAACGTTTAAAATATAGGAGGAAAAAGCATGGACAACAAAATTGAAGTCCTGAGAGAAGAAATCAGGCAAAAGCTCGCAAGCGCCAAGGATCTTTCCGAGCTTGACAAGGCAAGGGTAGAGTACCTCGGCAAAAAGGGAAGTATCACCGCTCTGTTAAAGGGTATGAAGAACCTTTCAAACGATGAGAAAAAGACCTTCGGCGCAGAGGTTAACAAGCTAAAGGCTGCCGCTGCAAAGAGGATTGAGGAGAGGGTAGAGGAGCTGAAAAAGCTCCAGATTGAGGCTGAAATCAACGCTATGCCGAAGTTTGACATCACCGCTCCTGCCGACCTTACAAGGGGTTCGTATCATCCGATCACACTGGTTCAGCGCCAGTGCGAGACCATTTTTAAGTCGATGGGCTTTACCGTTGAGGATTACCCCGAGGTTGTTACCGACTACGAGTGCTTTGAGTCGGTTAATATTCCCAAGCACCACCCTGCGCGCGATATGCAGGACACATATTACCTCGAGAACGGCCAGCTCTTAAAGTCGCAGACCTCCGCGGCTCAGAACGCCATTCTCAAAAAGTACGGCAAAAATCTTGAAGAAAACGGCGTGCCGATTAAGGCTATTTTCCCCGGCCGCTGCTTCAGAAACGAGGCGACCGACGCCAGCCACGAAAACACCTTCTTCCAGATGGAGGGTATGATGGTTGACAAAGACATTTCAATTTCCAACCTGATTTTCTTTATGAAAACCATGCTTTCCGAGGTTTTCCAGAGAGACGTTAAGGTTCGTCTGCGCCCGGGATTTTTCCCGTTCGTAGAACCCGGCTTTGAACTTGACATCAACTGCGAAATTTGCGGAGGTACAGGCTGTTCCTCGTGCAAGCACAGCGGATGGCTCGAGCTTTGCCCCTGCGGTATGATTCACCCCAACGTTCTGCGCGAGGGCGGCGTTGACCCAGAAAAGTACACAGGCTTTGCATTCGGTCTCGGACTTACAAGACTTGCCATGATGAAGTACAAGGTTAAGGATATTCGCGACTTAAACAGCGGCAACTTAAAATCGCTTGCTCAGTTTACAGACGACGACAACTGATAGGGAGGTACTGCTATGTTTTTATCAATGAATTGGATTTCGGACTTTGTTGACTTTACAGGTCTTGACAAGCTGGAATTAATCCATAAATTTTCGCTTTCTACCGCCGAGGTAGAGAACGAGATTCTCTTTAAGGGCTCGGATTTGAGCGGCGTTGTTGTTGCCGAGATTAAATCCGTTGAAAATCACCCCGACTCAAAAAAGCTTCACCTTTTAAAGGTTGACACAGGCGAGGCTGAGCTTACCGACGTTGTATGCGGCGCGCCTAACGTAAGAGTAGGTATGAAAACCGCGTTTGCCAAGGTAGGTGCTAAAATCGGAGAGATTGAGATTGCTCCGCGTCCGCTCGCAGGTAATATGTCATACGGTATGTGCTGCAGCGAGGCTGAGCTCGGTATCAGCGACGACAACTCAGGAATTATGGAAATCACCGACGACGTTCCCAACGGCGCGGATTTAAAGGATATTTACGAGATTGACGATATTGTGTTTGAGGTAGACAACAAGTCGCTTACAAACCGCCCCGACCTCTGGGGACATTACGGTATCGCGCGTGAGTTTGCAGCTCTCGCAGGCAGAGAGCTCAAACCCCTCGGAGTTGAGGACTTAAAGGCGTACGACGGTCTTAAAAAGGTCGATTTGAAGATTGAGGATCCCCTTTGCTACCGCTATAGCTGTTTGCAAGTTGAGAACATCACCAAGAGCGTGAGCCCTGTTAATATGAGAATCCGCCTGTTCTACTGCGGAATGAGGGGCATTAACCTGCTTGCCGACCTCACCAACTACCTCATGCTCGAAATGGGACAGCCCATGCACGCTTTCGATTCGCGCAAGGTTGAAAAAATCAGAATTAAGCGCTTTGACAAGCCCTTCACCTTCAAAACCCTCGACGAGGTCGAGAGAAATATCGACGAAAACACCCTGATGATTTGCAACGGCGACCAGCCTGTTGCCATCGCGGGTATTATGGGCGGACTTGACTCCGAAATCGTAGATGACACCACAACCCTCACGCTTGAATCCGCCACCTTTGACGCGGCTTCAATCCGCAAATCAACGGTTCGTCTGGCTCACCGCACCGACGCTTCAATGCGTTACGAAAAGAGCCTTGATCCTGAGCTCACCGTTCCTGCAATCGCGAGATTTTTGTATCTCCTTAAGCAGTACGACGGCGGAGTGCAGGTGGTATCAGCCCTCACCGACGAGTACGCTTACAAGTACGACACGGTTGAGCTGAGTTTTGACAAGGCGTTTGTTGACCGCTATACGGGAATTGAGATTGACAACGACACCATCCTCAAAACCCTCACAAGCCTCGGCTTTAAGGCTGAGCTCGACGGCGACAACTTCGACGTTGTAGTTCCCTCTTGGAGAGCTACAAAGGACGTTACCATTAAGGCGGACATCATCGAGGAAATCACCCGAATTTACGGCTACGATAACTTTGACGTTAACACCACACGTTCTCCGCTCTATCCTGTCAGAATGGATGTTGTCAAGGAGAACGAGGACAAAATCAAGGACATCCTCGTTAAGCGTTACAGCCTTCACGAGCTTCATTCCTACGTTTGGGCGTATTATGACGAGCTTAAGGAGCTCGGAATTGAGGTTGAGCCGAACATCAAGCTTGCTAACGCCACTAACCCGAACATCGAGACAATCAGAAACTCAATGATCCCCACACAGCTTTGCCAGCTCAACGTCAACAAGGGCTACGCTCCCGAGTTCGGTATCTTCGAAATCGGCAGAGTTGTCGAGGGTATGGACGAGAACAACCTCTGTATCGAGAAGAAAAAGCTCGCAATCTCGCTGTTCAGCAAGGTTAAGGACGTTCGCGATTTGTACTTTGAGCTCCGCGACATCCTCGCGGTTATCACTGACGATCTCAAGCACAAGCAGCTTGAATTCAAAACCGCCGAGGCAATTCACGGCTATGAACACCCTGTTAACCTCAACTCGATTATACTCGACGGCGAGGTAATCGGTAAAATCGGTATCGTTCACCCTGTAGTCGGCAAGAAGCTCGACAAAAAGGCTGCGATTGTATTCGCTGAGGTTGATATGCAGGCGTTTGCGGACAAGAAGAACGCTTCAATCATCTACGACGAGCCGTCAAAATTCCCGCCAATGGACTATGATTTGTCGGTTGTTGTTCCCTCGGGAGTGTTGTTCAGCGACCTTTCACAGTGCTGGAAGAACGAGGGTACGGAAATTCTTAAGAATGTAAAGATTGTGGACACCTACGACACCGAGCTGTTCCACAGCATTACAATCAGGTTCGAATTTTCATCCTCAGAGCGCACGCTTTCATCCGCCGAGGTTCAGGCTGTAATGGACAAGGTAATCGAGAACCTTAAGGGTATCAACGTTAATTTGAGATAAAGGCTTGAATTTTAAACGGTTTTGGTTTATAATAAAATAGAATATCGGGAGGTGTTTTAAGTATGTTAGACAAAACTATGATTTTCTCGCTCGGCGAGGAAAAGGATGATCAGATTAAAGCAGGACTTACTATAGTTTATGACGCGCTTAGGCAAAAGGGTTATAACCCCATCAATCAGATTGTAGGTTACATTCTCAGCGAGGATCCCACCTACATCACAACCTACAACAACGCGCGCAACATCATCAGCAAAATAGACCGCGACGACTTACTTGAAGCACTGGTAAAATCCTATTTGAACGTATAGTTCACAATAAATTGAAAGGATGATGCCTTGTGGCAGACGCCAAAAAGGATAAGGAGTTTTCTACCTACAAGGGCAGACCTCTTGTGCGCTGCGGAGACGAGATTTACTACGGCAATATGGAAGAACCGTATGTAATCAGAATGCAGATTAAGTCCAAAAAGGAGCAGAACGGCATCGAAATCGCAGACAAGGTTGCGATTCAGCTTATGGCTACCGATCCGTACCTTTCTCCGCGCAAGCAGCTTGTTAAGTCAAGCGAGAAAAAGGGACTGTTTTTGGCAATGGATATTGCCGACATCTGGCTTAACCGCGCCTTAGCAGGCAAAATGTGACGGGGTTGCCCCCGCGGGCAAAGCCGCCTTTGGAAACGTTTGATTTATTCTTACGTTTCTGCAACGGCGGGGCAGAAGTTCGATTTGACTTCAACTTAATTACCAACGTTTCTGCAACGGTGGTTCGGAAGTTTGATTTAATTTCAACTTAATAACCAAAAGAAAAACGGAGCTGTCAAAAGCTCCGTTTTTTGTCGTGATGACACATTTATACGTAGAAACATAAATAAAAAGTAGGTTTTAATTATTTTAAATTAACTGCGTTTGGATTTGACGACGGCTTATAATTTTTATCCGCGTCAACAACGCCGCTCATAAAGTACTGCCTTTGCAGCTTATACATTCTTTGGTAATCGTTCGCCATATTTTCGTCGTCGGTATTGCAGCGGACGTCGGTCGGCTTAAAGTAGGTCAGGTATTTAACGCTTCCGTTAATTTCAACCGAGCCTGCAGGGTACTCAATATTCTGACCGTCAACCTCTTTTGGCGAGGTGTAGACGGTGAACAGCATACCCATACCGTCCCATTCCTTGACGATACCCCACTCGTAGTTTGACTTCTCATAAAACGTCAGACTGTAGCTTCCGTTTGTCAGCTCACCCTTGGCGTAAACCTTGCCCTTCCACTCGGGGATAGAGAATTTAATGCCGAGGTAAGGGTCGTAGTATTCCTCACCGTCGCAGAGCACAGCGCCGTTGAGCATTTTCGCTTCTGCCTTCGGTGAACTCTGCTGAGCCTGAGTTTCGGGAGCGGCAGTCGGGGCGTCTGTTGCAGGCGCTGCGGTAGTGGGTACAACCGTAGTCTGAGCTTCGGTTGTAGCAGCGGCTGTTGCCGCGGTGGTCGGCTCTGTGGGCGGCTGTTGGCGGAATAAATTAAATATTCCGCAGCCTGACATTGAAGCCGCCGTAATCAAAGCCGTGAGTATAATAAGCGCTGAAAATTTAAGCTTTTTCATAATAAATCTCCTAAAATTCAAGGGACAAACCGCGTGGATTTGCCCCTTATTTTTCAGTATCTCCGACAGTTAGTCGATTTCTACCATTACCTTTTCCTCGGTGCGGATTGAAGCGCTGCGCGCGATTGTACGGATAGCCTTGGCAATTCTGCCCTGCTTGCCGATAATTCTGCCCATATCGTCCTCTGCAACGTGGATGTGATAAACGGTAATGCCTTCCTCGTTGGGCTCGTCTCTGTCAACCTTGACAGCGTCGGGCTCGTCAACAAGTCCCTTTGCAATAATAGCAAGTAATTCCTGCATTGTTTTATCCTTTCTGATTGTTATTGAGTTTTATCAGTCAATAACGCCGTTCTTCTTAAGAAGAGCCTTAACTGTGTCAGTGGGCTGTGCGCCGTTGGCAATCCACTTCTTAACAGCCTCTGCGTCAACCTTGAACTCCGAGGGGGTCTTAAGGATGTCATAAGTACCGATTTCCTCAATAAAACGTCCGTTTCTGGGGTATCTTGAATCTGCAACTACTACTCTGTAGTAAGGAGCCTTCTTTGAACCCATTCTTCTAAGTCTGATTTTTACTGCCATAATTTACACCTCTATAAAAAATTAAAATATATATCTTCACCAATTCGTAGATTGGGTGAATTTTGTTTTAGAACGGAGGCATTCCGCCTTGTCCGCCCATACCGCCCATGCCGTCCATCGGCAGTCCGCCGAGTCCGGGCAGGAGCTTCTTTCTGCGGCGCTTTTTAGAGCCGCCCTTGCCGTTCATCTGCTTAATCATCTTCTGCATTTGGTCGAGCTGCTTAAGCAGACGGTTAACCTCCTCAACGGTTCTGCCCGAGCCTGCCGCAATTCTGCGCTTGCGCGACGGGTTAATCAGCGAGGGGTTACTTCTCTCCGCAGGAGTCATTGACAAAATAATCGCCTGAAGCCAGTCAATCTGTCTGTCGTTGATATCGGCGTCGTCAAGCTGATTGCCTATTCCCGGGATTTTTGACAGGATACCCTTAAGCGGTCCCATCTTCTTTATCTGAGCAAACTGGTCGTAAAGGTCGTTGAAGTCGAAGCGGTTGCTCATCAGCTTCTTCGCCATTTCTTCAGCCTTTTTTTCGTCCAGCTTGTTTTGAGCGTCCTCAATCAGGGTGAGCACGTCGCCCATTCCCAAAATTCTGCTCGCCATACGGTCGGGGTGGAACACCTCGAGGTCCTCGAGCTTTTCGCCTGTACCTGCAAACTTAATCGGCTTACCGGTAACCTCCTTAACCGACAGCGCCGCACCGCCTCTGGTGTCGCCGTCGAGCTTGGTGAGGATTACGCCGGTGATTTCGAGCAAATCGTTAAAGCTCTTTGCAACGTTAACCGCGTCCTGACCGGTCATCGAGTCGATAACAAGCAAAATGTCGTCGGGGTTAACCTCAGCCTTAATCTCCTTAAGCTCGTTCATCAGCATTTCGTCAATGTGCAGACGTCCGGCGGTATCGAGAATTACAACGTCGTTGCCGTAATCCTTTGCGTGCTTAACGGCTTCTCTCGCGATTTTGACAGGGTTATCCGTACCCATCTCAAATACGGGCACGCCTGCCTTTGGTCTGTAAATATCGCAGGCAACGAGCATCGGACGGTGGTTTTGCTCTCTGAGCATCTTGCCGAGCTTTGCCGTGTGGGTTGTTTTACCCGAGCCCTGCAAGCCGCACATCATAATAACTGTCGGAGGCTTTGAGTTGAAGTTGAGCCTTTCATTTTCGCCGCCCATAAGAGCAGTGAGCTCCTCGTTTACTATTTTAATTACCATCTGCGCAGGCGTCAGGCTCTCCATAACGTCCTGTCCTACCGCGCGTTCGGTTACTTTGTTGGTAAAATCCTTGGCAACCTTGTAGTTAACGTCTGCCTCAAGCAGTGCGAGCCTTACCTCGCGCATTGCCTGCTTAACGTCGTTTTCGTTTAGCTTGCCCTTGCCCTTTAACCTTTTGAATGCGTTGCTGAGTTTATCCGCAAGTCCTTCAAATGCCATAAGAACTCCTTATTCCTTTAATCCGAGCGCCTCTGCCTTTATGCTTTGCGCAAGGTCTTTGATCCTTTGATTGTCTGTTTCCGAGTCAATTTTTCCGGCGGCTTCAAGAATACGGTCAAGCCCCTGCTCGAGCTCTCGAAACCGTTTTAACATTCCAAGCTTTTGTTCAAGCTCAAAAAGGTTTTGCTCACAGCGCTTTATTCTGTCGCGCACACCCTGGCGCGTAATGCCTGTCTGAGCGGCAATTTCCGACAGCGATAAATCCTCGTTGTAGTAGAGGTCTATCATCTGCGCGGCGTCGGGCTTGAGCAGTCCGCCGTAAAAATCAAGAAGCAGAGAAATTTCAATGTTTTTTTCCATTTCCATAGCTCCTTGCTATGAGTGTGTAAAGCTAAACTCTTTACACCTCTGGTATTATATACTACATCTTATGTTTTGTCAAGGAAAACCTTCAATTTTGGTCGTTTGTTTTTCTGCTTCTAAAATTTGGCAGATATTTGGCAGATAAAAATATAAAATATTGCCCTTAAAAAAGTCAAAAAAATAATAAAATAATAAAACGACTATTTGTTTATGTTATTATAATATCTATAATAGATTTTATCCGCGAAAATATACAAACAGCACAAAAACCTTGAGGGCTTTTTTGTGATTTTACACAAAATTTAAAAAAATAGTAAAAAAATATATATTTTAAAAGCCTTAATGGAAATTTTGTGTTATAATAACTATAAATTTGGCAATTAGGAGAATGATCTTACGGAACAAGTAATAAGCATTGACAGAATGGAGAATGTTGCTCAGCTTTTCGGCAGCTTTGACCAGAACATCAAGCTCATCGAGCGCGAGTTCGGCGTAAAAATCACCTGCCGCGACAGCGAGCTAAAAATTGACGGCGATATCGAGAGCGTGTCAAAGGCAGGCACGGTTATCGAGAGCCTTCTGCAGTTTATTAACCGCGGCGAGGCGCTGTCCGAGCAAAATATCCGTTACTGTATCTCCCTTGTCAACGAGGGATCGGAGGAAAAAATTGAACAGCTCGCGGGCGACTGCGTTTGCATTACCGCAAAGGGCAAGCCGATAAAGCCAAAGACAATCGGTCAAAAGCGCTACTGCAATATGATAGCCAAAAACACCGTTACAATCGGCGTAGGCCCTGCAGGTACGGGCAAAACCTACCTTGCCGTGGCAATGGCGGTTACGGCGTTCAGGAGCAAGCAGGTCAACCGCATTATTCTGACACGTCCTGCCGTTGAAGCAGGCGAAAAGCTCGGATTTTTGCCGGGTGATTTGCAGAGCAAGGTCGATCCGTATTTAAGACCTTTGTACGACGCGCTGTTTGATATGCTCGGAGCGGAAACCTACCAAAAGTACGTTGAGCGCGGCAATATCGAGGTTGCGCCGCTTGCGTATATGAGGGGCAGAACGCTTGACGACAGCTTTATTATCCTCGACGAAGCCCAGAATACCACCGGCGAGCAAATGAAGATGTTTTTAACAAGGCTGGGCTTCAACTCAAAAATGGTTATTACAGGCGATATAACGCAGATTGACCTTCCGCGAGGCGCCAAAAGCGGACTTAAGGACTGCGTGAAAATTCTTAAAAACATCGAGGGCATAGGTCACTGCACCTTTGACGCAAAGGATGTTGTACGCCATAAGCTGGTTCAGGACATTATCAAGGCTTATGCAAAATACGAGAGCAAGGCTAAATCGTGATTTAAACATAAGAAAGAGAAGGTGGTTAATATGGCAGAATATTGTTTTGGTGTTGATTTAGGTGGAACAACAGTTAAGATAGGTTTGTTTACTTCAGAAGGTAAGTTGATTGATAGTCAGGAGATTCCTACAAGAAAGGAAGATGAAGGAAGTCATATTCTTTCAGATATTTGTGAGGCTATTGATGCTAAACTTGTTGATAGAAAAATGACAAGAGATGACTTAATTGGAGTAGGAATAGGTATTCCAGGTCCTATAACAAAGGATGGTTCAGTTCTTGGTTGCGTAAACCTTGGATGGGGTATTTTTAATGTGGAAGAAAAATTATCTCAGATGCTAGGTGGAGTTAAGGTTAAAGCAGGTAATGATGCCAATGTGGCAGCCTTAGGTGAAACTTGGCAAGGTGGCGGAAGAGGTTTTGAAGACATTGTGTTGGTAACTCTTGGAACAGGTGTAGGTGGTGGAATCATAATTGGAGGAAAAATCATACCGGGTTCTAATGGAGCAGCAGGTGAAATTGGACATATTCCAGCAGTTGTAGGAAGAGATGCTGAGGTATGTGGTTGCGGTAAAAAAGGATGTCTTGAAACAGTGGCATCAGCAACAGGTATTGTAAGAGAAACAAAGAAGCTCCTTGAAAAATCTGAGGATGATTCTTCTCTTAGAAAGAAAAAAGAACTTACATGGAAGGATATATTTGATGCCGCTAAGGAAGGAGATAAGCTAGCTCTTAAAGCTGTTGATAAACTTACTTTTGCCTTAGGAAAATCAATTGCAGGTATAGCTGCAGTTACTAATCCACAGGTTATTGTAATCGGTGGTGGTGTAAGTAAAGCAGGAAAGTTCCTTCTTGATAAAATTGAAGAATATTTTAATGAATATGCTTTTCA
>ONPH01000079.1 GCA_900319655.1 uncultured Eubacteriales bacterium | reverse complement strand
AGGAGCAGTAGTAGCAGAGGCTCTGCTTTTCGCGGACGTTGCAGAAAAGCTTTGAGCTTGCCGTACCGCCGAGAACCGCGCACATAAGGCTGACCACCGTGCAGTCGTCGTCTCCCGAGGCTGAACCCGTCCTAAAGCCCATTACGAGCTTTGACTGGGAAACTTCCATTTCCTCGGAAACGCGCTTGACCGAATCCGCAGAGCGCACAACGGTGTTTGTTATCTCTACGGGCGAGCGGTTGATTTTTTCAAAGGCGTTTTTGAAAACCTCCGCCGCCTTACCGGGCTCGCTGTCTCCAACGTAGAAAATCTCAAAGGTTGCGGTTTCGAGCAGGTTTTGCCATGTATTGTAAAGCGATTTTGAGGTTACGGCGTTAATCTGCTCGGCTGTGCCGTAGCGCTTAATTCCGTAGACCTCGTCGGCGCACATATTTTTAATAAGCTGTGAATTCGCGTAAATCCGCTTGTCGTTAAACTCGGAGTCGATAACCTCCAAAAGCTGTCTGCGCTCCTGCTCGACCTCGCCGCCGACAAACGCGCCGTCCTTAACGTTCGGCTCAAAAATAACCGAGCACAAAAGCCTTGAAAGCTCCTGAGTAATGCTCTCGTTTTCGAGCGCGTAACGGTCGTCAAGCCCCGAGGCTGAAACGCAAATCACCTGACGGTCGCCGTTTTTTGCAACGCTGACATTCAAATCCGCACCGTAAAGGGCGCTCAGCTTTTTGCTGAGGACGGTAAAATCGGGATATTCCCTGCATGAACGCGACAAAACGCCCGCAAGCAGCGCGTTTGCCGAAGCGGTCTCGGCGCTGAGCGGAACGATAATATTCGCGGAAAGCTTCATAGTCTTAAAGCGGCTGTCGCGCACGCTGTTAAAATAGACGTTCTCGGCAAGGCATTGCCGGTTAATATTGCTCATCACATCATCTCCAAATACATATATGGTTTAGTATACCACATTTTTCAAAATATTAAAAGACAAATATTTTTCGGAATTAAATTCTTATTATGGCTATATTCATTAAACTCTTAACTCTAAACTCTCAACTCTCAACAAAATCCTTAACAACCTCTCCTGCGATAATTAATCCTGCTACCGACGGGACGAAGGCTACCGACGCAGGGGTATCACGGCGGTTGGGGTTATCGGGATCTACAGGGCGGACGGGGCGCTTGGGCGGTTCCTTGGAATAGACAACCTTTAGGCTTTTTATTCCGCGCTTACGGCATTCGGTGCGCATTACCCTCGCGAGCGGACAAACAGAGGTTTTGTAAATATCGCTGACCTCGAACATCGTCGGGTCGAGCTTATTTCCTGCGCCCATAGCGCAGATTATCGGCGTATTTGCCGCTTTTGCGCTCTCAATCAGGCTTAGCTTCGCCTTGACGGTATCGACCGCGTCGATTACATAATCGTACTGCGTAAAATCAAAGCTGTCAGCGGTTTCGGGCAGGTAGAACATCTTATATATATTAACTTTACAGTCAGGATTTATGCTTAAAACCCTCGACTTTGCCACCTCGACCTTGTACTCTCCGACGGTGTCGGACGTCGCGATAATTTGGCGGTTGATGTTCGACAGCACGACCTTATCGCTGTCTATCAGGTCAAGCGCTCCCACTCCGCTTCGCGCAAGCGCTTCAACCGCGTAACCGCCGACTCCGCCTACGCCGAACACGGCAATTCGCGCGGATTTTAGTTTTTCCATAGCTTTATCTCCGAGCAAAAGCTCTGTTCTCTGAAAACGGTTATCCATTGTTTTCCTTTCTGTCGTAACGCTCCAAAAAGCTGTGCGTTTCGCCGTTTGTTTTGTACCCGGGGAAGGTGTCAAAATGCAGGTGGTGAATGCTGTTAAAAATATTTTTCTCGATATTCGGATTGTCCTTTTTAAGGTTTTTAATCAAGTCCTTTACCTCCTGCCGTTTACCGCTTGAAAGTCTGCTCTCTCCGTCAAAGCCCTCGGTCATACGGCAGGCGCACCGCAAAAATTCCAGGTTGTTATAATTCTTCCAACGAATTATATCATCCTCGTGTATGCAGTACATCGGGCGGATAAGCTCCATTCCCTCAAAGTTTGTGCTGTGGAGCTTCGGCGGCATAGCCTGAAGCTGAGCGCCGTAAAACATAGCCATCACTGTGGTTTCTATCACGTCGGAAAAGTGGTGCCCGAGCGCGATTTTATTACAGCCGAGCGACTTCGCCTTATTGTACAAATGACCGCGGCGCATTTTTGCGCAGAGGTAGCAGGGGTAGCGGTCGGCTTTATCCGTAACGCTGAAAATATCCGTCTCAAAAACCGTCACGGGGATTTCGAGCAGACTTGCGTTATTTTCAATTTGAGCGCGGTTTTCGGCGCTGTAGCCGGGATCCATTACGAGGTAAACAAGCTCAAAGTCAAAATCGCTGTACCTGAGCAAAAGCTGCATAAGCTTTGCAAGGAGCATAGAGTCCTTTCCGCCCGAGATACAGACGGCAATTTTGTCTCCCTCTTTAATCAGCTCGTATTCCTTGACCGCCATAATAAACTTGTTCCAAATCTGCTTGCGGTATTTTTTTGTAATGCTTCTCTCTGCTTTTTGGCAGAGGGTTAAATCGTCGTTCATATTAAGCTCCGTTTAGGTGATGGTATGATTATAGCACAATTTCTTAAAAAAAGGAATGGACTAAATGCAAATCACTAAAAAAGCCTTCTGACCGGATAGTCAAAAGGCTTTTGTCTTAAAGAATACTCTCGATAGAGTCGAGCTGAACCTGAGTTGCAGAGCTCATAACTCCGTTCAGGAAGATTACGTTTGTAATTCCCTTTTGCTGGCAGAAGGTTTTGAGGCTTCCGCTCCAGCTTCTGAAGTCGATTGAGTAAACCTCGCTGAAATTGTAGGTCAGGTACGGAACAAACGCGTTGCCGTAGCTCTCGTGGATAATAGCGACCTTTTCGCCGTTGGCGGAAGGACTGCTGCTCTTTAACACCTCAATCGGGTTATCGCCGTAGATAAATACGCCGTAGCCGTCAGCGCCGTCGTAGTAGGGGCTGTCGACCTCAAGCTCCTCGCCGTTTGAGTTAGTGATTGTGTTCTTGACCTCGTACGGCAGTTTCCAGTAAGAGACGGTATCCTTGTTGAGCTCGGTTGAAGCCATACCTGAGAAAGTGCCGTTAAAGCCCTCGATTTTTGTTTCGGTACAGCTTGAAAGATTGAGCACCGGAAGCTTTGCCTGCTCGGCAAACGCGGTGTAGGCGTAATAAGCGCCCAAGCCCGTCCAGTGGTGGTCTGAGCTGAAATAAACGTAATCGTTGCAGTGCTCGGAGAGCTTGTTGTAAGCGTTAACGGGAATTACGTTTTTATTCATCGCGTCGTAAGCCGCCTTTACATACTCGTCCTGGGGCTGGGTATTTGCTCCGCCGTCGGAGTTTTTAAGCCTGTCGGGAAGTCCGAACTCGGTATGGTTGGGAGCTACAAGCGAATAGGTCTTTACCGAAGCTCCGAGGCCGTCCGCCGCCTTATTCATAAGCTCGGCGTACCTCTGCGCCATAACGTCGGTACCGAAGAACAGCTCAAACGCCTGCTTGTTCCACACATACAATCCACCGTCGTTCATACCGGTTGACTTTCCGTCATCCTTGATAGCAGGCTTGTTAAAGGTGAACTCGCGCGCAGGCTCGGTCGTGGGAACCTGAGTTTCGGTCGCAGTCTGCATAGCCGCGGCTTCCTTAGCCTTGTCGTCCTTACTGCCGCAGAGCATATTGGTGCACGAAGTTATAAGCACAACAACAAGAATTACAAGAAGAATAAAGACTGAAACAATTATAATTCTGTTCCTTGTTCTTTTCCTGTAAGTCTTTCTGTTTTTGCGGTTACGGTTGCTCTGAACCGCCCTTTGCTTGTATCTGTCGTAATCAAAATTATCTAAATCGTATTTATCCACTGTGTTTACCCTAAAATAAAATTATTGTGCAAGCACGTTATTTTTGATTATTTAATCGCGTTATTAACAATCTCCATAATGCCGTCGTAGTCGCTTGCAACTACCAGTGTTACAAAGTTGCCGTTCTGGGTAACCTTGCACTTTTTAACAAGCTCAACCTGGTCTGCGCTGTATGAAGAATAGGTGCTGTAAATTGACTGGTATCTTGCGTCGAGCGCCTTTTTAACGCTGTCGGAAGCGGTCTTGTCAACAGCCTCTACAAGTACAATCTCAACAGGTGCGGACGAGGTGTCGGGATTAATCTCGGCAGCGAACTGCTTAACGTCCTTTTCGGCAATTGAGTAGTATTTATCGAGGTCGGCAACCTCTTTGAGCTCCTTAAGTCCGCCCGTAGCGTCGCTGTACTTTGCGTTAACGTCTGTCATAACCTTTTTGAGGTCAACAGAACTTCCGCCGCAGCCCGCAAAAGCGAGTACAAGGATAAGCGCTGCCATTGTAGCTGTAATAATTCTTTTCATATTGGTATCCCCTTTACATATTTTTTGCGATATCATTATAACACAGAAAAATCAATAATAATATATAAATGACAAAATTTTTATATTTTAAATAATAAAACTTTTATTTTTCGGAAATTGTATTGTATTTTGAGAATTCTTTGTGAATTTGTTTCACGTTTGTTCGACTTAAAACGGTCTGCCGCCGTTGAGCAAGTCAAACACATAGTTCAGCCAGCCCATAACGTGAGCGCCGAGGATTGCCGAGGTAATTATAACCGCGCCCTTGTTGTTCTTTTCGACGAGCTTGTTGTGCTTATACATCGAAACCGCGCAGAAAATTCCGACCGCGAAGTACGACGACCAAAGGAAATTGCCGTGGTTAAGCCTCCAGCCGTCCTCGTAAACAAAGAAGGTAATCGCGAGGTTTGTGACCATCTGCAAAACTCCAAAGGCGTAAAACTTATCCTTTACAACGTCCCTGAAGCAGTAAGCCAAAATAGCGAGAGGAAAGACCATAGACAGGAAAATCGTAATCAGCGAATACTGGTTCATCGCGTTAAGCGCCGTCATAAAGCCTATTCTCAGGTGCGAGGAGTCGTCGAAAACCTTGCTCTGCTGGAACAAAGTCAGTCCGATACTCGGCAAAACCGCCGTGCCGACAATGATGTAATTCAGGATATTTTTGCCTTTGTGCCTGAAGAAATCAATTATCAGCACACATAGTACCGCGAGTGAAAAGCCGACGATAAAGTTCGGCTTAAACGCCGTGGTAAGGAGCATAAGCCCTGTGAAAATCAGCCATTGTTTAACGCTGATACGCTTGGTGTGGTAGGTCTTGATAAACGTCAGGAAGTAGTAAACCGACAAAATCGCAAAGGGCTTCATCGCGATATAGGTTGGGTTGTGGTAGACGTTAAAGTTGAGGATAACCTCGTAGCGGAATGTGCCGACAAACGGAATGAGCGGAATGATAATCTTGAAGAACATATTGCACATCCAGGCGTAAACCCAGACAATCCACTTGTCCTTGTGCGGCATTAAAAACTGCAAAAGCTTTTTGGTTGCAAAAACTCCGAGCAGCAAAAGCGCCGTCTGATAAACCGCTATGCAGTCGCCGGGATTTGGGAGCATATTGAGCAGACCGAGGCATACATACGTAAGACTGTATAGGTTTTTGCCGGTCTTGAAAAACTCAATGTGCATGAGCATATCGGACATAAATCCGTTAGTTCCGTGGTAATACTGCTGGTGGAACAGAAAGATAAACATCACACAGTGAAGCACGAAGAAAATTATCGTCAGCACTCTGCAAGTGTTTGAGTACTTCGACCTTTGTTTTATAGGATTTGCATGGTTCATTATATTTCCCTCACAGAATTATAAATATCAAAATTCTCTCAATTTATAATTTTATCATCACGCAAAACGAATGTCAATACATATTTTATACGCACCGCCGCATACTAATAATAGCACTATTTTTCGAGGTGGGTTATGTATATTTACAATATGCCTTTAAGCTTTACAATGGCGCTTGCCCAACAGCCGAGGTCAGCCGAAAGCTTCAGAAATATGACCGACGACCAAAAGACCGAGGT
>ONPH01000208.1 GCA_900319655.1 uncultured Eubacteriales bacterium | reverse complement strand
CGCCGTTGCCGAAAAGGAGTAATTGATGAAAGCTTTAATAACAGGAGCAAGCTCGGGAATAGGCAGGGAATTTGCCCTGTATCTCGCTGAGCTCGGCTACGATTTGATAATCTGCTCGCGCAGTACCGACAAGCTTAACGCCCTTAAGGACGAGATTAAAAACGTCAGCGTGCGAGTAATTACAATTGACCTTTCGCGCGAATCCGACGCTTTTGATTTGTACGAGCACCTAAAGGAAGAAGATATCGACGTGCTCATCAACAACGCAGGCTTCGGAGCGTTCGGCAAGTTCCTCAACGTTCCGCTCGAGCGCGAGGTCGAGCTTATCCACACCAACGTAAGCTCGGTTCATATCCTCACAAAGTGCTTTTTGAAGGATATGCAGAGCAAAAACAGCGGACTTATCCTAAACGTCGGCTCAATGGCAGGCTTTTCCGCAGGACCGAAGCTGTCGAGCTACTACGCGTCCAAAAACTACGTTGTCCGCCTTACCCAGGCAATCAACGAGGAGCTCAGGCGCGACGGCAGTAAGGTGAAAATTTCCGTACTCTGCCCCGGACCGGTCGAGACGAACTTCAACAACGTCGCGAACGTCCGCTTTACCACCAAGGGGCTAAACGCGCGTGACGTTGCGCGTTATGCCTTTGACAAGGCAAGACAGGGCAAAATAATTATTATCCCCGGATTTTTGATGAAAACCGTTAAGTTTTTCGAGCATTTCCTGCCCGAAAACTTGCTGACGAGGATTTCCTACAACGTGCAGTCGAAAAAAGAGGGTAAATAATTTCGATGTACAAAAAGGTAAAGAAGTTTTTCGGAGCAATCTCGCCGTTTCTCAAAAAGATTGAGGACGACAATATTTTTGCAATCTCAGGCCAATCCGCATTCTTTTTGCTGTTGGCCTTAATTCCGTTTGCGATGTTCGCGGTATCAATTCTGCAAAACCTGAATATTCCCGTGAGCAAGTTCGACCGCTTTTTCAGGATTATTTTTAACGACGCGGTGTCGGCGCAAATTTCAAACTTCCTAGGCAACGTAAACAAGGGCTCGGTGAGCGTGCCGTTGATTACAATGTTCTTTACGCTGTGGTCGGCGGCGCAGGGCGTTCACGCTATAACAAGCGGACTTAACCGTATTCATCATACATACGAAAACCGCAACTGGTTCTTGGTGCGGTTCAGGGCGATGTTCTACACGGTTGTGTTTGTGTTTATCCTGTTTGCCACAGCCTTTGTAATCGTGCTTGGCTCGTCAATCCAAAACGCCATAGCTCAGCACGTGCCCGAGCTTCCGAATATTGTCGCGGTGTTATACAGGTTCAGGTTTATAATAATCTTTGTTTATCTGGTCTTTTTGTTTTCATTTATCTACCGCAACCTTCCGAACCTCACGCACGAAACCCGCGCGGAATATAAGTTAATATATCAGCTTCCGGGCTCATTGCTGTGCGCCACGGCGTGGATATTGCTCTCGTGGGGAATTTCAATTTACGTGGGCGATTTCAACGGCTTTTCAATTTACGGCAGTCTTTCAAAGGCCGCGGTAATGATGGTGTGGCTGTACTTTTGTATTTTGTTTTTGATGTTCGGAGCGGAAATCAACTGCCACTACCATGTTCAGATTAAGCATTTTATAGATAATAAAATTCTCAGAAAGAATAAAAGGAAGAAACGTTAGGGTATCGGAGTAATTCAAAGGAGAGATAGTATGATAAAAACCTTAGCTGTACATATTAAGGGGTATATCAAAGAGTCGGTGATGACGCCGCTGTTTATGATTCTCGAAGTCGTAATGGAAACCATAATCCCCATGCTTATGGCGACTATGATTGACGACGGCGTGTCAAAGGGCAACTTAAACCACGTTGTCACCACAGGGTTGATAATGATACTCTGCGCGCTTGTGGCGTTATTTGCAGGCTATATGGGCGGAGTGTACGGAGCAAAGGCTTCCGCAGGCTTTGCAAAGAACCTCAGGGAAGCTATGTTTATAAATATCCAGAGCTTTTCGTTCGCGAATATTGACAAATATTCCACCGCAGGTCTTGTTACCAGAATGACAACCGACGTCACCAACCTGCAAAACGCCTACCAGATGATTTTGCGAATCTGCTTCAGAGCGCCAATAAACCTCATCGCGGCTATGACAATGACAATGCTGATTAACGCAAAGCTTGCGACGGTTTACCTTGTGGCAATCGCGTTTTTGGCGGTTGTGCTTATCTTTATAA
>ONPH01000158.1 GCA_900319655.1 uncultured Eubacteriales bacterium | reverse complement strand
AAAAAAAGATTGAAACAATTAAATTTTGTTATGGTTTTGTTATGGATTTTATGTTATACTAAGGTACGATTATAAATATAATTGAAAAAGCATAAGGAGGGAAGTAAATGAAAAGAATTCTCTCGTTAATACTTACTGCAGTAATGTTGTTTTCCTTTGCTTCCTGCAGTTCAGCCGAAAGCTCCGAAACACAGCCCGACACTGCGTTAACGACAACCGAAACGGCTGCGACAAAGCCGCAGAGCAAACCGCTTGATAATTACAAAGCTTTCAGCGGCGTTGTGCTTATGACCAAAAACGGCAAGACGGTTTTTGAGAAGGCTGAGGGCGTTCAAAATACAGACACCGGAAAGCCGATTAAAATTGATACGCTGTTCTGCGTAGGCTCGGTGGCAAAGCAGTTTACCGCTGCGGCTGTCCTTACGCTTCAGCAGGATGGCAAGCTCAGCGTAGAGGATAAGCTGTCAAAATATTATCCCGACTACGAATACGGCGATGATTTATCACTTTGGCATTTGCTGAGTATGCGCTCGGGAATTCGCGAGTTTTACGATATTGAATATATCGACGGCGCGTTTACAGAGCTGCCTGCCGGCGAGCTCAGGGAAACCGTCACGAACGATAACAGTGTCAGGGAAAACCGCGAAGCGCTCGAGGAATGGCTGCTTGAACAACCGCTTGAGTTCGAGCCTGATACTGAGTTTGAATATTCGAATTCAAATTATTTTCTGCTGGCGAGGATCGTAGAGAAGGTTTCGGGCAAGAATTACTACGATTATCTGCGCGAAAAAATCATAAATCCTCTCGGAATGGAGCACACCTTCTTTGTCGACGAGGTTGATTTTAAAGATGTTCCTAATCTCGCCGCGCCGACGGTAAATCCCGAGACGGTTCATGTGGGCGTTACTATGGGCTTGGGAGATATGATTTCGAACGCTTATGATATTGACAAATGGCTGACCTCTTTTAGGACGAATAAAATTCTTACAAAAGAGAGCTTACAGCTTATGACGACGGACTACACCGACGATGACGAGGACCATTACGGCTTTGGAGTTCGTATCATAGGCGGCGGACTGTTCCATACAGGAGCAATCACTACCTACGAAACAATGGCGTATACCGATATTAAAAACGGAATAAACGTGTTCGCAGTCACCAACGACGACCCCGACGAAACGTACAGCGTTGTCGATATGGTTTGGGAGTTGCTTGACGAAAAGGGATACGGCGTAACATAACAGCGTTTTAACAGGGCAGTGCCGAAGGGCACTGCTTTTGTTGTTTTTCAAGGATATTGAAATAATTTTAGTTAAAATCAAAAGTTATATATATGCAATAGAAGTGTTTTGTGTTATAATTAAAAACAGAATTATAACAGGAGGGTGGTTTTTTGCTTTTTAACTTGTCTTACACAACGCTGAACTTCCTTGCATTTGTGTTTGTGACGATGTTTGTTTACTTTTTATTTCCTGTAAAGAAATATAAGTGGACGGTTCTGCTGGCGGCGAGTATATTCTTTTATGCGGTAGTCGGATATAAGCTCGCGTATTTTATACTGTTTACATCGCTCAGCACGTACCTGATAGCGCTTTGGATTGAGCGCGTGTCGTTAAATTCCAAAAAACTTCTGAAAGAAAAAAAGAAGGATTGGGACAGAGAGCAAAAGAAAAATTTCAAGAATAAAATAAAAACACAAAAGCGCTTGATTATGGCGCTTTGCCTTGTTCTGAACTTCGGAATACTGGCATTTTTGAAGTATTATAACTTCTTTGCAGGCAGTCTGAACGACGTGCTCGGAGGCTTCGGAATAAGCTTTTCAGCGCCTACGCTCAACCTGATTTTGCCTCTCGGAATTTCGTTCTACACCTTCCAGTCAATGGGATATATCGTGGACGTTTACCGCGAAAAGACCGAGGCGCAGAAAAATCCGTTTAAGCTGCTGCTGTTCGTTTCGTTCTTTCCGCAGATTATCCAAGGCCCTATCAGCATTTACGACCAGCTTGCAAAACAGCTTTTTGAGCCGCACGACTTTGACTTCGGCCGTATGAAGCACGGTATGGAGCTGATTGTCTGGGGCTTCTTCAAAAAGCTGATTATCGCTGACAGAGCGTATATTTTAATCGGTGCGGTCGAGAAAAATTACGCTAATTACAGCGGAACAACGCTGACCTTTACAATTTTGCTTTACGCGATACAGCTTTACGCCGACTTCTCTGGCGGTATTGATATCTCGCGCGGCGTTGCGCAGATTTTCGGCATAGATATGATTGACAACTTCAAGCGTCCGTACTTCTCGCGCTCAATAAACGAGTACTGGCGCAGGTGGCATATTTCGCTCGGCGGATGGATGAAAAACTATGTGTTCTATCCCATCGCTATGTCAAATGTGTTTATCAACGCAAGCAAGAAGATGAAGGGCACACGCTTCGGAAAAACCGCCGCGGGAGCGCATATCGCAAAGGTACTGCCCACAAGCGTTGCCTCGCTGATTGTGTTTTTAATCGTCGGCGTGTGGCACGGAGCAGACTGGAAGTACGTAGCGTTCGGCGTTTGGAACGGCGTGATTATTATGCTGAGCATTATTATGCAGCCTCTCTTTGACGGCGCGGTTGACAAGCTTAAAATCAGCCGTAAAAATCCTGTCTTTATCGGTTTTCAGATTTTCCGCACCCTGCTCGTTATCCTCGTGGGCTACGTGTTTGACGTTGCGCCTTCGTTTGGACAGGGTATGAGGACAATCGGGTTGTTTTTCACAGGGCAGAATTTCGCGGCAGGTTTTGCGGAAATCACCAAGCTTGGACTCGGCTGGCGAGATTATCTTATCCTGCTGCTCGCGTCCGTCGTAGTGCTTGTCGCAAGCATTATTCAGGAGAGACATCCCGACACGACTATCCGCGCTATGCTCGATAAAAAGTCGTATGTTTTCAGATTTATCGTGCTTTATATCGCCGTGATGTCGATTGTTGTATTCGGCGTTTACGGCTCGGGCTACAACGCGGCTGACTTTGTATATATGCAATTCTGACGGAAGGGGGATAATGATGAGATACCAATTAAAAGTTACACGCACGGTAAAAGTCTCCCTCTTTCTGTTGGCGATTATGGTTTCGTGCCTTGTTTTGCAGCAGTTCTTCCTGCGCAACGTAGACCA
>ONPH01000155.1 GCA_900319655.1 uncultured Eubacteriales bacterium | reverse complement strand
TGTTGCTGAGACATTTACCGTAAGACGTGTAGCCTACGGCGTTGGCGTTGAGAGAGTATTTCCTCTCCACTCACCAAACGTAAAGGACATCAAGGTTGTTCGTTACGGTAAGGTTCGCAGAAGCAAGCTTTATTATCTCCGTGACAGAGTTGGTAAGGCTGCTAAGGTTAAGGAACAGATTCGTAAGTAAATTCTCGAATACTTAAAGGGGGACTTGCTTAAAGTTCCCCTTTTTCTTACACTACAGGATAATTGCTTCATTGGCACTTTATGACAAAGCAGGTGAACGAATTGAGCGATAATAAAAAAGGCTTGGATAAAGACTACGACCTCGCTGTTGAGATAAATCCCGAAATGTATCTTTCTAAAGATAAAAAGGACAAGACTCCCGATTACGACGGTTACTATGTGCCTTATAAGGCGGATGCTGAGCCTGAAAAAGAAAAAGAGCCGCCAAAAACCGAGGACGGCAAGGAATATTTTCTCTCCGCAAAGGAGGAGGGCGGTACGGCAGGTCTTTACGACTGGATCCGCTGTATTGTTTTTGCTATTGCCATTGTCGTTGTATGCCTGACGTTTGTGTTCAGACTGGTTGACGTTGACGGCACATCTATGAACGACACGCTTCAAACTAACGACAAGGTAATTGTAACTAATCTTTTTTATCATCCCAACAATAACGATATTGTCGTTATCTCTCACGGCGCTGAGTACAAAAAGCCCATCATCAAGCGCGTTATCGCCAAGGAAGGCCAGACTATTAAGCTCGATAAAGAGAATGACCGCATTATCGTAGACGGCGTTGTAATTGACGAGCCGTATATTAAGGGCACAACCTTCTCGGGCAATTACGGCAACAATGATATTCCCGAGGTTATTCCCGAGGGCAAGCTTTTTGTAATGGGTGATAACCGTCAGGTGTCGCTTGACAGCCGGAGCACGGAGATTGGTCTTATTGACGTAAAGGACGTTATCGGCAAGGCTCAGGTAGTAGCTTTTCCGTTTAACCACTTCGGTTATCTTTATTAATCAACTAATCTAAAGCCTGTTTCATCAGTTTGAAATAGGCTTTGTTTTTTATAAAGTGAGGAAAATTATGAGTGATATGCAAAATATTCAATGGTTTCCCGGTCATATGACCAAAACCAAAAGGCAGATACAGGCTAACCTAAAGCTCGTTGACGCCGTGGCTGAGATTATCGACGCTCGTATTCCGGTAAGCAGCCGCAACCCCGACTTAAACGGAATTATTCAGAGTAAGCCGAGGGTAATACTCCTTAACAAGTGCGATATGGCTAATCAGACCGCAACCAAGATGTGGATTGATTACTTTGCAAAGCAGAATATTACAGCGATTGCCGTTGACTGCAAAAGCGGAAGAGGGCTTAATAAGTTTCCTCAGGCGGTTAACAAGGTGCTTGCGGAGAAGATTAACAGGCTCAAATCAAAGGGTATGAAGAACCCGATGATGAGGATAATGATTGTCGGAATTCCGAACGTCGGCAAGTCCTCGTTTATCAACAGAATTTCCAGGCAGAACCGCGCTAAGGTTGAGGACAGACCGGGCGTTACAAGGGGTAACCAGTGGTTTACCATCTCGAATAACCTCGAAATGCTCGACACTCCCGGAGTTTTGTGGCCTAAGTTCGACGATAAAATCGTTGGCGAGCACCTCGCGTTTACCGGTGCGGTTAAGGATCAGGTAATCGACACCGAGCTTTTGGCGGTACGTCTGCTCGACTTTCTAAAACGCCTGAAGCCTGCGGAATTCATCGAACGCTTTAAGCTTGAAGATATGGATTTTGAGAATACAGATTCCTATGAGCTTTTGCAGTACATCGGCAAAAAGAGAGGAATGTTGGTGTCGGGCGGAGAAATCGACACCGAGCGCGCTTCTATTATGCTCCTTGACGAGTTCAGGGCGGCAAAGCTCGGCAGAATTACGGTTGAAATGCCCGGCAGACCTTTAACGGAGAATTGATATGGATTGGCTTGAATTTGAAAAAGAAGCTGCGGCAAAGGGCTATAAGGCTGTTTGCGGAGTTGATGAAGCAGGCAGAGGACCTCTTGCAGGGCCTGTATGTGCGGCGGCGGTAATACTGCCCGAAAATACTATTATCGAGGGAGTTAACGACTCTAAAAAGCTCAGCGAAAAAAAGCGTGAAGCGCTCTTTGACGTTATAAAGGAACAGGCTTTGTCCTACTCAATAGCTTTCGCAAGCGTTGAGGAAATAGAGGAAATGAACATTCTCAACGCCACAATGCTCGCTATGAAAAGGGCGGTAGAGGGGCTTGATGTCAAGGCTGACTACGCTATGATTGACGGCAACCGTCTGCCGAACCTCGATATTGACAGTGAGTTTATCATCAAGGGTGACGCAAAGTCAATGTCAATCGCGTGCGCGTCGATTTTAGCGAAGGTGTCGAGGGACAGACTTTTGTACAAGTATGCCGAGGAATTTCCCGAATATTCCTTTGACAAGCATAAGGGCTATGGCACAAAGGTACATGTTGAGGCGCTCAAAAAATACGGTCCGTGTAAATATCATAGGCTGAGCTTCCTGACAAAGATTTTGAACAAATGATTAAGCATACAACAAAAAAGACAGGGGATAGGGGCGAGGATTACACCGCCGCTTACCTCAAAAAGAACGGATATAAAATCCTAAGCCGAAACTACCGCAAAAGCTATGGCGAGATTGATATTATCGCTTCAAAGGGTAAAACAATCTGCTTTATAGAGGTCAAAACACGCCATAGCGGTACAATTTCTCAGCCTTATGAGGCGGTTGATTTTCGCAAGCAGAGTAAAATAATCAAAACCGCAACCGCATATCTTATACAGAACAGCATAGAAAGCGAGTGCAGGTTTGATGTCAGCGAGGTTTTTGTCGATAAAGAAACCCTAAAGCTTGACAGAATAAATTATATCGAGAACGCTTTTATAATTAATCTTTGACAATCTGCGAATAATGTAGTAAAATAAATTGTTACAGTTTATCGAAAGGAAGATAATTATGTTATATAACAGCACACAGAACAAAAATGAGGTCGTTTCCTCTGCCCAGGCTATCGCTCAGGGTATTTCAAAGGACGGCGGACTTTTTGTTCCTCAGGAGTTTCCGAAATATACCGAGGATGACTTTAAGGCGCTTTTGTCTTTGGACTACA
>ONPH01000160.1 GCA_900319655.1 uncultured Eubacteriales bacterium | reverse complement strand
AATCTCTCGCGCTGGTCGATCGGATCGTTAAGCTCGGAGTAAGCGTTGCACATCTCCCAGCCGTTGATGAACATTTCAAAGCGCTCAACATAGTCCGGATTGTCGGGCTTTTTCTTTGTCAGGGGAGAAATCTCAATCGGATGATCCATAACAAAGGTCGGCTGAATCATATGCTCCTCGGCAAATTCCTCAAAGAACAGGCTGAGGATATCGCCCTTCTTGTGTCTGTCCTCAAACTCAACGTGGTGCTCCTTGGCAACAGCCTTTGCTTCCTCGTCGGAGTGAATTTCGTTAAAGTCAACGCCTGCGTACTTTTTAACCGCGTCGAGCATTGTAATGCGCTCAAACGGCTTGCCGAGGTCAATCTCGGTGCCGTTGTAGGTTATAAGGGTAGTGCCGAGCACTTCCTGTGCAACGTGGCGGAAAAGGTTTTCGGTCAAGTCCATCATACCGTTGTAGTCGGTGTACGCCTGATAAAGCTCCATAAGCGTAAACTCGGGGTTGTGTCTTGTGTCAACGCCCTCGTTGCGGAAAACTCTGCCGATTTCGTATACCTTTTCAAGTCCGCCGACGATAAGTCTTTTAAGGTAAAGCTCCAGCGAAATTCTGAGCTTTAAGTCCTCGTCAAGCGCGTTGAAGTGCGTCATAAACGGTCTTGCCGCGGCGCCGCCGGCGTTTGAAACGAGCATGGGGGTTTCAACCTCCATAAAGCCCTGACCGTCAAGGTAGCGGCGGATTGAGCTGATAATCTGCGAACGCTTGATAAAGGTGTCCTTAACCTCGGGGTTCATAATCAAATCAACATAGCGCTGACGGTATCTGAGGTCGGTGTTTGTAAGTCCGTGATACTTCTCGGGAAGGGGCTTAAGAGACTTTGAAAGGAGCCTTACAGCGGTTGCGTGAACCGAGATTTCGCCCATCTTGGTCTTGAAAACAAAGCCCTTGACCTCAACGATATCACCGATATCCCACTTTTTGAGGAAGCTGTACTCCTCTTCACCGAGGTCGTCAAACTTGGCAAAAATCTGAATTTTGCCCGACTTATCGTGCAAATCGAGGAACGAAACCTTACCCTTGCCGCGCTTAGACATAATTCTGCCGGCAACGCAAACGTCCTTGTTCTCGTATTCCTCAAAGTTATTCTTGATAGTTTCGGTAAGGCAGTCGCGGTCGCTTGTGGTGATTACAAACGGATCTCTGCCTGCCTCGCGGAGCGCGTTAAGCTTGTCGTATCTGACCTGAATAACGTCGCTTGTATTAGCCTGATTCGGCTTGTTATCCATAAAATTACTTCCTTTCGGGATTTTCGTAAATTACTTGCTGATTTCCAAAACCTTTACGGTGATTACTCCGCCGGGAGTTTCTACCTCGGCAACATCGCCAACGCTTTTGCCCATAAGAGCCGCGCCGATGGGGGACTCGTCCGAAATTTTGCCCTGACCGGGGTCAGCCTCGTTAGAGCCCGAGCCTACGATTGTGTACTCAGCCTGCATGCCTCTCTCGAGCATTTCAATCTTAACCTTAGATGTGAGGTGAACGTTCTCGGTTGAGGTCTCGCTCTCGTCGATGATAACGGCGGTTTTAAGGATAGACTCGATTGTGGTGATTCTCGCCTCCAAAATCGCCTGCTCATTTTTAGCGTCGTCATACTCGCTGTTCTCGCTGAGGTCGCCGAACGAACGCGCAACTTTGATTTTCTCGGCAATTTCTTTACGTTTAACGTTAATAAGCTCCGAAAGCTCGTCCTCAAGCTTTTTATGGCTCTCAATAGTAAGCATAGTAGGTTTTTGTGCCATGGTAAATTCCTCCTGATTTTTCTTGTAATTGATTATTGTGCATACTTAATTATTATAGGCTTTTTTAGCGTTGATGTCAAGGATTTTGGCACAGTGTTTTAGAGTTTAGAGTTTAATATATTTATCGGAAACGTTTGCCCACATTTAAAGCCTCCACCGTCAAAACGGGAAATTCCCCTGATAGGGGAATCACCCGTGTGTCCGCCCGGGAAACGTGAACCGTGTTAATCACACAATCCGTTTTATTCGCGATAAACGAACGTATAATTCAGCACACAAAACGTTTATATATATCAAATGATTTGTTCCTGTCCTGCGGGCGGACACACGGGTCCGCCCCTACGATTATAAACATACATTTCCGCTAAATTTTCTTATTCCTTATTCCTTATTACATATTACTTAAATATTCTCCGCAAGCGATTTTACCGTTTGACCGCCCGATTCTCCGTAACAGCTCAGCGGCACAAGGCTTCCGAGCTGATAAAAGCCGCAGAGCGTGTACAGCGCCGAGCCGAAGTATTCCGCGCTCAGTCCGTCGGGCTTCAGCTTTTCAAATACCTCGGGCAGGGTTACGGCGTAGCTGTGATAAATCTCCCCGAACAGCCGAACATAAGGCTTGCCTGCTGTCAGTAGGACAGCATTTTTCTTTATTGGAATATAAGCACAGATTTTTGTAGGAGCGACGACAAAATCGCAGTTTAAAAGCTCGCTTGTCCTGCGCGTGATTACAGCCGAAGCGCCGAGCTCGGAAAGCGCCATCCTGCGAATTCTGTCGTAGGGGAGAAGGTCGAAGGTCACGGCGACGGGATTTCGGCAGAGCTTAAGCGCCTCAAACAAAAGGCCGGGCGAGTGCGCCTCGGGGTCAAAAATCCCGAGCTTTAAGTCAAGCGGATTTTTAATTTTCCTCAGCGCGCCGAGCGCCATATTCACGCAAAGCCGTTCTGAAAAATTGTTCGAGCAAAACCGCGTCAAGCCCTCGGGCAAAACTGCCCTTTCATCAGCGAGGATAATCTTCTCTCCGCCGAGAGCGCGTAACAGCTTTCCGGGCTTGATTTTACCGCTCCTGCTGTAGTATGTAAGCTGATTTACCGCGATACCGCCGCCGCGGACAACAGCCGATTTTACTTTATCTCCGCGGATACTGTTGAAGATTTTGATAAATTTATTTTTATTGTCAAACGGAATGACGTTTAGTGAAGTGAGCAAAAAAATCCCTCCCGTAATAGATATGACGGGAGGGATTATATTTATGAAATTAAGGCAATACCGCATAATTCAGGTGTGCGGATTGCGCAGCAAGATTTTTCGTCAGGTTGTACAAATAAATCAAGGTAAGGCTGACGCCTTGCCG
>ONPH01000129.1 GCA_900319655.1 uncultured Eubacteriales bacterium | reverse complement strand
TTGCGGTAGGAGACAAAAACTAATCCACAGTATCTCTAACAGTATAGCATACAGTCCTTGGAGAGGGACTCTAATAACTACTACTCTACAATACAAGGAGAGAAAAGTATGCCGATTAAGGTTCAGAGCCATTTGCCGGCTATTAAGGTTCTTGAAAGCGAGAATATCTTTGTCATGCCCGACGAAGTAGCGCTTAAGCAGGACATCCGTCCGCTCAAAATTTTGATACTCAACCTTATGCCCACAAAAATCACAACCGAAACCCAGCTTTTGCGCCTGCTCGGCAACAGCCCTCTGCAGGTTGACATCGAGCTTTTGCAGATGGCTACGCACACCTCAAAAAACACCTCTCCGCACCATCTGACAACCTTCTACAAGACCTTTGACGAGATCAAGGACGAAACCTTTGACGGTATGATTATCACCGGCGCTCCCGTCGAACAGCTCGACTTTGAGCAGGTCGACTATTGGGACGAGCTCTGCGAGATTATGGAGTGGTCAAAGCACAACGTCTATTCAACCTTCCACATCTGCTGGGGAGCCCAGGCGGCGCTTTATTATCACTACGGAATTCCAAAGGTTCCGCTTGAGGAAAAGCTCAGCGGAATTTACGCCCACAAGGTATTAAATCCGCTCCATCCGCTTATGCGCGGCTTTGACGACGAGTTTTTAATTCCCCATTCGCGCTACACGACCGTAAGGCTCGAGGACATCAAAAAACAGCCCGGGCTGGAGCTTTTGGCGGTCAGCGAAATGGCAGGTCCCTCGGTAATCAGCAACAAAACAGGCAGGCAGGTGTTTGTTACCGGTCACGCCGAGTACGACCGCGAAACCCTCGCAAACGAATACTACCGCGACCAAAACAAGGGTATTAACCCGGCGGTTCCCTACAACTATTTTCCGAACGACGACGCGTCGCTCACGCCGCCCATGGTGTGGCGAAGCAACGCAACGCTTCTGTATACAAACTGGCTCAACTACTTTGTATATCAGGCAACGCCGTACGACCTTAAGGAGCTGTTCGTAAAATATCCGCGCAGAAACAAACCGAATAATTAAAAAATTGCCGTGAAGTCAAAAGATTTCACGGCTTTTTATTTTAAATTGCATAAAACACTGCAATTTTTCCCGATTTGGGAGTATAAGTGAAAGGACTTCTTTCAAAATTTCAAAAAGGGAGAGTTTATTATGAAAAAACCAACAAAACCAAAGGCATTTAACATCTATTTCGACACCTTTCAGCATGTTGAAATGCTTACTATGGAACAGCGCGGAGAGCTGTTTACCGCGCTATATGAGTACGCCGTAAACGAAAGGATAACCGAGTTTAACAACGGTATGGTAAAAATGGCGTTCTCGTTTTTCAAGGCTCAAATCAAAAGGGATTTTGAAAAATATTATGAAAAGTGTGAAAAGCTTAGACAAAATGCTTTAAAGCGTTATGAAAAGGATAATGATACCGCAAATGCCTGCAATTGCAGTCAAGAAGAAAAAGAAGAAGAGAAAGAATAAGAGAAATAAAAAGATAAAAAAGAAGAGAAAGATAAAGAGAAATAAGAAAAAGAAGATAAAGAGAAAAAAGAGAGAGAAGATAAAAAAGAAAAAGAGAGAGAAGATAAAAAAGAAAAAGAGAAAATAAATGAGAAAGAAAAGTAATTTTTATCTTTTTTTCTCTCTTTCTCTCTGTTATTATCTTCATATTTCTTTCTAATTTGAAAATATGGCTATGCTGTGCGACTTTTACGAGTTCACAATGTCGAACGGCTATTTTAAGAACGGCTTTTACAGGCGCACGGTTTACTTTGACGTTTTCTTCCGCAAGGTTCCCGACAACGGCGGTTTTGCAATCGCCGCAGGGCTTGAGCAGGTTATCGAATATATCAAGGAGCTACACTTTGACGAGGACGATATCGCGTATCTTCGCTCAAAGGGAATTTTTGACGAGGGCTTTTTGGCATATCTGCGCGATTTTAAGTTCAGCGGAGACATCTACGCCGTGCCCGAGGGTACTCCCGTGTTCCCCAACGAGCCTGTAATGACCGTCAAGGCGCCTGCCATTGAGGCGCAGATTATCGAGACCTTTGTACTGCTCACCCTAAACCACCAAACCCTGATTGCCACCAAGGCAAACCGCATTGTGCGCGCGGCTCAGGGCAGGGCAGTGCTGGAGTTCGGCTCACGCCGCGCACAGGGCGCGAGCGGCGCGGTTATGGGCGCGAGGGCGGCTTATATCGGCGGCTGCAAGGGCACGGCCTGCACCATTACCGACGAGCTTTACGGCGTGCCTGCAGGCGGTACAATGGCTCATTCGTGGGTTCAGATGTTTGACAGCGAGTACGACGCATTTAAGACCTACTGCGAGCTCTACCCCGACAATCCCACGCTTTTGGTAGACACATACAACACGCTCAAAAGCGGTATTCCGAACGCGATTAAGGTGTTTAAAGAGGTTCTTTTGCCGATGGGCAAGACAAAGTGCGCCATCCGCCTTGACTCGGGCGATATCTCGTACCTTTCAAAAAAGGCTCGCAAAATGCTCGACGACGCAGGGCTCACCGAGTGCAAAATCACCGCGTCGAATGCGCTTGATGAAAAGCTCATCCGCGATTTGATGATGCAGGGCGCGCAGATCGACACCTTCGGAGTGGGCGAGAGACTGATAACATCCTCGAGCTCGCCTGTGTTCGGCGGAGTTTACAAGCTCGTTGCCGTTGAGAACGCCTCGGGCGATATCGAGCCGAAAATCAAGGTCAGCGAGAACACCGCCAAGATTACAAATCCGCACTTCAAAAAGCTCTACCGCTACTACGACCGCGAGAGCGGAAAGGCGCTTGCCGACGAGCTCTGCGTGTATGACGAGGTTGTTGACGACAGCGGTGAGCACACAATTTTTGACCCGAACGCAACATGGAAAACAAAAACCCTGACTGATTTTACAGCCAAGGAGTTGCTTGTTAAGGTATTTGAAAACGGCGAGTGTGTGTACAACTGCCCGACGATTGAAGAAATCGCGCGGTACTGCCGCGACCAGCTCGACTTGCTCTGGGACGAGGTAAAGCGCTTCGAAAATCCGCACGATTACTACGTCGATTTGTCCGCAAAGCTCTACGAGATCAAGAACATTCTTTTGAACGTGCACGGAATTTGAGTTAGAGTTAAGAGTTTAGAGTTAAGAGTTTAATAGTAGGGGCGACCTTAGCACGTCGGCAACCCTTTTGTCACTTCGTGACATTTCCCTTAAAAAGGGAATCACCCATGTGTCCGCCCGGGCAACGTGAACCGTGTTTACCGGACAATCCGATTTTATCGCGATAAACGAACGTATAATTCAGCACACAAAACGTTTATATATATCAAATGATATGTTCCTGTCCTGCGGGCGGACACACGGGTCCGCCCCTACAGTTATTAACAAACTTTTCCTGTAAATAATTAAACTCTAAACTCTAAACATTTAACTCTAAATATATTCGCGCTCCTCTGTATCAAGCAGGCTTGTCCTTATTGCCGGCTTGCACAGGGGGATTTTTTTGCCTTTTTTGATAAAGAGCGGAACCTCGTTCAGCGCGACTTCCACATAATGCAGTCCTGCCCTCAGCTCCTGCTTTGTCACGCGTTCGCCGCTCAGCTTTACGAAGGTCATATCCTCGGGCAGATAGACCGTTCTGCCGTTTGCGTTCTGCTCATAAACAGGCGCAATCATACACTCATCGCTGAGCATAAGCTGGGTTTCGCACTCGCGCGCGATTTTGTCCTCGGGGTAGTCGAACGACAGCGGACGGAATATCATATCGCCGTTGTCGCGAGCCTTCTTAAATGTATCGTATAGGTACGGAATAAGGCGGTAGCGCACCTGAATAACATCCCTGAAATCCTCGGTATTATCAAACGCGAAGCACTCCTGGTCGCGCGTGCCGAGCGCGGAATGGTTGCGCATAAGGGGCGTGAAAACTCCGAGAGCCGTAAAACGGAGCACCAAGTCGCGCGTGGCGTTTTCGTTAAAACCGCCTATGTCGGCGCCGCTGTATAAAAATCCGCACATATTCGCGCCCGGGAGCATTTTAAGGCAGAGCAGAATGTGCGACCACCACGAGTGATTGTCGCCAAACCAAATTCCGCCGTAGCGGTGAGCGCCGATGTATGAAGCGCGTGAGAACATCAAAATTTTCTGCTCGCCGTACTCCTTCTCAAAATATTCGCCTGCCGCCCTTGTCATATTCGCGCCGTAGAGGTTGTGAACCTTCTGATGGTTGACCTGTTCGCCGTCCACCGTGTGGTAGATTGAGGCGTAGTCGTTGCCGTTGTTCGAAAGCCCCGCAAAGGTGTCCTTCAAATTGAAAAACTTGCCGAGGTCGAGGTTCTGCCCCTTAAGCGACGAGGCTTTTTCAAGCGCGTTCTTAATGCCGTCGGCGGAGTAGAACAGCGCGGGCTCGTTCATATCGTTCCAAAAGCCCTCAATTCCCATATCAATCAGCTTTTTGTACTTCGAGCCGAACCATTCGCGCACGTCATCGCGCAAAAAGTCGGGGAAACGGCAAATTCCGGGCCATACGCCTGCCTCAAAGTCAGAGCCGTCAGCCTTCTTGCAGAAGTAGCCGTTTTTAACGCCCTCGTCAAAAATTTCGTAGCCTTCCTCAGCCTTAATTCCTGCGTCGATAATCGGGATAAGGCGGATACCTTTCTCTTTTTTTTCAGCGACAAACCGCTCAAAATCGGGGAACTTTGAACCGTCAACCGTGAAGTCCTTAAAGCTGTCCATGTAGTCGATGTCGAGGTACACGCAGTCGAGCGGAATTCCTGCCTTGTCGTAGCCGTCGATTATGCGGTCAACCGCCTCGCTGTTGTGGTAGCTCCAGCGGCTCTGTTGAAAGCCGAACGCCCAAAACGGCGGAAGGTAGCTTTTGCCGATTAATGCGCGGAATTCGCGGACAACTTCTCGCGGACTGCCGCCCTCGATGATGTAGATGTCAAAGTCATTTCCTTCAAGCTCAATCCTCGCGGTATCAGCCTTTGTGTAGCCGATGTCCCAGCTAATTCTTGACGGAAAGTCAATGAAAATTCCCGTATTCTGCGCGCCCGATACAATAATAAAGTTGTGCGCGGCGTAAAGCGAGCGCTTGCCCTCGGTGTGGAAGGGGTCGTCGCTGCACCAACTCTCGTAAATCCAGCCGCGCTTGTTAATGCCGCGTGTGGTCTCTCCGAGACCGTAGACAATGTCCTCGCCGCCGAGCGGAATTTCAAAGGAAAATCCCTCATCCTGAGTGTATTTATACGGAAAACCGTCCCAGCCCGAAGCGGCTGTTTCGCGGACAACCGCGCCTGTGTCATACGGCTTGCCGAGCGTGAATTTTTTAATCATATCAAATCCCCCTTTGCTATGGTTTTATTATATCTTAGTGCTGAGTTTGTTGCAAGAGGTTTTTTTAGAGTTGAGAGTTTAGAGTTAAGAGTTAACCCCATAGGGGCGACCTTAGCACGTCGGCAATCCTTTTGTCAGCTTTGCTGACATTTCCCTTAAAAAGGGAATCACCCGTGTGTCCGCCCGATAAAAAGCCTCCCCCGACACTTTCGGGGGAGGTGGCATTTT
>ONPH01000151.1 GCA_900319655.1 uncultured Eubacteriales bacterium | reverse complement strand
AACGCCGACGATATCGAGAAAAACAAGGTCAGAGGCGACCTCGGAATCACCTATGATTTGGACGTTCTCAGGCTTATTGATTTATTCAAGAGCCGCGGACTCTGCGTTGAGTCGGTTGTGCTGACAAGGTACGCCGAACAGCCCACAGCGGTTAAGTTTGAAAATAAACTCACTGAAAACGGCATTAGAGTTTATCACCACTACTCAATTCCGAACTACCCCACCGACGTAGATTTGATTGTAAGCGACAACGGCTACGGAAAAAACGATTATGTTGAAACCTCGCGCAGACTCGTTGTAATCACAGCTCCCGGACCGGGTTCAGGCAAAATGGCGGTTTGCCTTTCTCAGCTTTATCACGAGCACAAGCACGGCGTGGAGGCAGGCTATGCAAAGTTTGAGACCTTCCCCATCTGGAATCTTCCGCTTAAGCATCCCGTTAATGTTGCTTATGAAGCGGCTACCGCCGATTTGAACGACGTCAATATGATAGACCCGTTCCACCTTGAAGCCTACGGAAAAACAACCGTCAACTATAACCGCGATATCGAGATTTTCCCTGTTCTCAACACAATGTTCGAGCAAATTCTCGGCAAATCTCCGTACAAATCCCCGACCGATATGGGCGTAAATATGGCAGGCAACTGCATTATTGACGACGAAGCCGTTTGTGCCGCCGCAAATCAGGAAATTATCAGACGTTACTATCAGGCGCTTTCAAACAACACCAAGGGCGTCGGTAACTCGGACGAAGCATATAAAATCGGTCTTTTGATGAAGCAAAACAAGCTGACAACCTCAGACAGACCGGTTGTCGCCGCAGCGTTAAAAAGAGCCGAGGAAACAGGCGCTCCTGCCGCGGCAATTGAGCTTGACGACGGCAAGCTGATTACTGGTAAGACAAGCAACCTGCTCGGCGCATGCTCGGCAATGCTGCTTAACGCGCTTAAGTCCTTGGCGGAAATTCCCGACAAGGTTGACATTATCGATCCGGCAGTTATCGAGCCCATCCAAAAGCTTAAGGTTGACCACTTTGGTTCGGCTAATCCGAGACTTCATACAGACGAGATTTTAATTGCTCTTTCGATGTCTGCGGTTACCAACCCCACCGCAAAGCTTGCGATGGATCAAATCAAAAAGCTTCGCGACACCGACGCTCACGCGACGGTTATTTTGTCGGAAACCGACACGCGCACACTCAAAAAGCTCGGCATAAGACTTACTACCGAGCCTGCGTACGAAACCGACAGACTTTACAGAAAATAAGTGCAGATGGGAACATCTATCCGCATTTGGACACGTAATTATACATATAAAAAAGTTCGGCTGAAAAACAGTCGAACTTTTTTGTTAGTCTGCAATAAACGGAAGCTCATATTCTTCCGTCGGCATTTCAAAATCATAGCTGCTTCCCGAGGAAGTGTCCACATCAACCTTTGAGCTGTTGCCGTTGCCGCCTGCGGTTGATTGCGAAGTCTTGCTTGAATTCGCGTTTGAGCTTTTTGCGGAATTGCCGTTTGAGCTTTGCTGAGTGTTATTGTTTGAAGCCGAGCCATTGTTATTCTCGACTTTCGCTTCATTACTTCCCGAATTCTGAACCGAGCTGCTCTGAGAAGATTTTGACTCTGCCGAGCCGCCCTGCTGCGAAGCCGCGGTTGTGCTCTGAACAGTCGCAGCCGCAGTGGTAGGCTGAACAGTCGTAGCAGCCGAAGTTGTCGGCTGGGTTACAGGCACAGTCGTTCCGGACTCCTTGTCCCCTTCTCCGCAAGCGGAAAAAGAAAACGCGAGTATAATTGCCAAAGCGAGTAATAGTACGATTTTTCTATTCATATATTCCTCCGTAAAAGGTTGTATTTGACGCAAGTTAAGACTTAAGGTGCTTAATCAGTAAGCCGCCTTTATTCTTTATTCGAATAATAGACCGTCTAAGCGGCAATAACTTTACATAAGACTTAAACTCGGGAGAATTGACCGGAATTGTCCTGCCTTCCCTGACTATATCTGTAAGTACGCCGATAATATGCCTGTCGGTAATACCGCGCTCGATAAACGCGCGGTTGTCGCCGCAAATATAGTATTCGCCGTTTTTTATCTTGACAATACGGTGCAGAACATACTGGCCGCTGTCGCGCTTATAAAGCGGAATATCGTTCTTTTTCAGCGGCGCTGTAACCTTTTTAATCACCAGCAAATCGCGCGGTTTAATCAGCGGATACATACTGTCACCGACATTTGTGTAGACAAGCTGTCCCTGCTCGTTAATAATATCCTCAAACTTCTTAATCATCAATCGCGCCGATTCCTTTTAATTTTGAGATTACATCGCGGACGTCAGCCCTCATAACCTCTTTATCGCCGTCAAAACGGTTATAAAGCACTTCGACAATCTCATCTTCCGTAGTGTCGTTTTCAAGACAGTCCATAATAACCTCAACGCTTTTATTGCCCTGAACCAGCCCGTGAAACTGAGCGTCCGCGGTGGGAACAACCACGGTCTGTCCGTCTATTGTGTGCTTGATAAAATTTTGATTTAACTTCATATAATCTGTCCTTTTTCTATTAAAGAACAACGCAATTTATATTTTTGACGATAACAGCTTGCCCATATCGTACATACCGGGCTGCTGACTTGCAAGGAACACCGCCGCATTGACAGCGCCTGCCGCAAACACTTCCTTTGACTGCGCCTGGTGAGTAAGGGTAACAACCTCATCATGACCTGCAAAAATCACCTCGTGCTCACCGACGATACTGCCGCCACGTATCGAGTGAATACCAATCTCGTTCTTAGCACGTTTTTTGCGGTAGGAATGTCTGTCGTACACGTACATCGGCTCCTGCTCCAAGGTTTCCGAAATTCCGTCGGCAATCATCAGCGCCGTTCCGCTGGGAGCGTCGAGCTTAAGGTTGTGGTGCTTTTCGACAATCTCAATATCAAAGGTTGAGCCCAGCACCTTTGCCGCCTGCTTTGAAAGCTCAATCAAAAGGTTGATTCCGAGCGACATATTGCCCGAGTAGAACACGGGAATTGACTTTGAGGCTTCCTTGATTTTCTCAACCTGCTCAGTCGAATAGCCCGTTGTGCAGATTACGCAGGGTACCTTGTTTTCGAGAGCGAAGTCAAGCATTCCGTCGAGCGCTGCGGGGTTTGAAAAGTCGATAATAACATCGGGCGTTTTGTCAGCCTCGTCAAAGCTCTTGTAAACTTCAAAGTCGTATTTATTACTGCCGAAGGCGTCAACGCCGAACATCACCTCAGTCTCGGGATTTTCATTAACC
>ONPH01000150.1 GCA_900319655.1 uncultured Eubacteriales bacterium | reverse complement strand
GGCGTTGGCAAGTGAGTAAATTACCAGCGGACAAAGCACGCTCTCAGCGCCTACAGCCAGCATTACGTCAGCCTTGCCGCTCTGCATACACATAACGGCGGTGTTTACGGCGTCTCCGCCCGATGAACAGGCTGTGCTTACGGTAAAGCTCGGTCCCTGAATGTTGTAGTCAATCGCGATGTTAGCCGCCGCGATATTGCCCAAAATCTTGGGGATAAATCTCGGGCCTACCTTTTTGTGAGAAGCCCCTGTCAGCGCTTCCTGAGTAAAGGCGGTTGTGGCAACACCGCTCATGGCAGTGCCCATAATAATGCCGGTTCTCTCGGGCTCAATCTCAATACCGCTCTGCTTGATCGCTTCCTCAGCGGCAATGTAAGCGAACTGCATAAAGGGGTCTGTCTTTCTTATTAAATCCTTCGCAAGGTAGTCCGAGGGGTTAAAGTTCTTGACCTCGCCTGCAATCTGAACCGCAAGCTCAGAGGGGTCAAAGGTCTTGATTGTGTCAATGCCCGACTCGCCTGCGGTGATGTTTTTCCAATACTCGTCAACGCCGATACCTACGGGTGTAACGGCGCCCATTCCCGTAATTACAATTCTTTTCATTTTGTGCACTCCTAAAAAATTTTAAATAGCTATTTACTTTTTGCATATTGTTATGCTATATTTAGATTATAACAAGAGTAACCACTTTTTTCAATATGCCCGATAATGCAAATATTAACTTTATTTGGCAGTTGATTTCACTTTCTGCATAACTTGATTCAGGAGGACATTATTATGGATATTAATCAGCTTAATTGCTTTATTTCGGTAGCGCAAACTCTCAATTTTTCTGAGGCGGCACGAAGGAACTACGTCTCGCAGTCAAGTGTCAGCCGCTACATAGGCGACCTCGAACAGGAGTTCGGAGTTCAGCTTTTTACGCGCTCGCACCGCGATGTAATCATCACCAACGAGGGCAAAATCCTCTTGCCCTACGCGCTCGAGATTGTAAATACCCTTAGCAAAGCAAAAACGGTAGTTAAGCAAATCCGCGACGGCTCAACAGGCAGGCTGACCGTAGGCTGTGACATAACCTCAATGAGCTTTCCGTCAAAGTGTCTTGAGGATTTCTCGGCAAAATACCCGGGAATAGAGGTGGAGCTAAAGCCGTTCGACGCCGCCGACCGAAGTCAGGCTATCACCGGCGGAGAGTATGATTTTTGCTTTATGCCGCGCGATATGGTTCCCGAAAACTCGGGAATTGAAACCCTGATTACCCACACCGAGCCGCTTGTGTTTGTCGCTTCAAAGCAGAATATGAAGGGGAAGAACAGCAAAATGAGCTTTTCCAAGCTGAGCAGCCGTCGGCTGTTAATCCTCTCGGAATCGGTAGCGCCGATTTTGTTTATGGAGATTATGGATTTGCTCCGTACCTTCCATATCTCGCCCGAAGCTCAAACGTCTTTTGATGATTTGTCGTCGCTGTATCTCGCGCTCTCGGCAGGAATGGGCGTAACAATCCTGCCCAAGTCGCTCGCAGGCTTTGCGTCCGAGGAACGCACGGTCTGCTGTCCGATAGAGGACGTTGATACGGCTATGTCGTACGTAATGGCGTGGTCAAAGTCAAACTCAAACCCCGTAGCGGAGCGCTTTATCGACACCGTGCAAAAATACGCCCTCGGGGACGATAATATTTATGGGCTTTAAATTAGAGTTAAGAGTTGAGAGTTTAGAGTTTAATTAATTTAGAGGAAACGTTTGATTACAGTTTAAAGGCTCCCCAATCACGCATACATTTAATTTACACCGTAGGGGCGGACCCGTGTGTCCGCCCGGGAAACGTTATGCGAAATTATCGAACAATCCGTTTTAATCGCGATAAACGAACGTTTAATTCAGCACACAAAAACACGTACGATATATAATGTTTTGTTCCTGTCCCGCGGGCGGACACACGGGTGATTCCCCTGTTAGGGGAAATGTCGCAAAGCGACAAAAGGGTTGCCGTTGTGCTAAGAACGCCCCTACAATTTTCACCATAAAATTCATTTTTATAGATACGCTGAGTTAAATGGAAACGATGGTGCAAACCCGCATAAACACTGGGTTTTTACATAAAGTTCATTTTAAGCCTTAAATGGATATGATGACGCGGATAATTAAATAAGCATATAATAATTTGAGATTTTTTCTTTCAGCGTACATAAAGTTCATTTAAGAATTACATTTGGATATGATGTAGAAACCGCATAAACACCGGCTTTTTACCATCGTGTTCATTTAAGAACCAAAGGTGGATATGATGTAAAAACCGCATAAACACTGGCTTTTTACCATCGTGTTCATTTAAGAAACGTGTCCCTCGGGAAATTCAAAATATTGAAATACTGAGAAAATATTATCCCAAATCCCACTTGATTATCTCGAACATATGTGTTATAATATAACCACCATATTAAAGGCGGTGACAAGCGGTGAAAAAGCAGTATGCGGCAATAGACTTAAAATCCTTCTATGCGTCTGTAGAGTGCGTTGACCGCGGACTTAATCCGCTCGACACCTTCCTTGTTGTCGCGGACGAAAGCCGCACCGAAAAGACTATCTGCCTTGCGGTTTCGCCGCCGCTCAAGGCCTACGGAATTCCCGGCAGGGCAAGGCTTTTTGAGGTGGTAGAGGGAGTAAAAAAGGCAAACGCAAAGCGCAAAAACAGGCTCAAAAACAAAAACTTTTGCGGCGCAAGCCACTTTGCCTACTACGTTGACCGCAATCCCGAGATGATGATTGACTACATTGTTGCGCCGCCGCGAATGAAGCGTTATATGGAGATGAGCTCGCAGATTTACAAGATTTATCTCGAGTTTGTCGCCCCCGAGGACATTCACGTTTACTCGGTTGACGAGGTTTTTATCGACCTGACCGACTATCTCCGCGCAAACAAAATGACCGCCGCCCAAATGTGCGAAAAAATGGTGCGCACTGTGTTTGAGCGCACAGGCATAACCGCCACGGCAGGAATCGGCACAAATATGTACCTCGCCAAAATCGCGATGGATATCGAGGCAAAGCACATCAAGGCAGGTATGGACGACGTGCGTATCGCCGAGATTGACGAGCAGAGCTACCGCCGCAACCTGTGGAACCACCGCCCGATTACCGACTTTTGGCGCATAGGCAGGGGATATTCCGAAAAACTCGCCCAAAACGGTATGTTCACTATGGGTGACGTCGCGCGGTGCTCGGTCTATAACGAGGACTTGCTCTACAGGCTTTTCGGCAAAAACGCCGAGCTTTTAATCGACCATGCATGG
>ONPH01000161.1 GCA_900319655.1 uncultured Eubacteriales bacterium | reverse complement strand
GAGCTTTTCAACGCGCTCATAAAGCTTGAATTCCTCGGTGAAGCCCTCAACATCGGCAAGCTTCTGAACCGCGCCCTTCAAAATCTTCTGTCTGGGGTCGGAGATTGTGTAAACCGCGTGTCCCATGCCGTAGATAAGTCCCTTGCGGTCAAACGCCTGCTTGTCGAGCAGCTTTTCAAGGTATCTTTCAATCTGTTCGTTATCGCTCCAGTCGGTGAGGTTCTCCTTCATATCCTCAAACATCTCGTAAACCTTAACGTTAGCGCCGCCGTGCTTAGGACCTTTCAGTGACGAAAGCGCCGCCGCGATAGCGGAGTAGGTGTCCGTACCCGACGAAGTAACAACGTGGGTTGTAAAGGTCGAGTTGTTACCGCCGCCGTGCTCCATATGAAGAATAAGCGCCATATCGAGCACCTTTGCTTCAAGGTCGGTGTACTTTCTGTCAGGTCTGAGAAGTGACAGAATGACCTCAGCGGTCGACATCGAGGGCTCGGGCAGGTGGATGTAAAGGCTCTTGTCGCGCAGATAGTGGTTAAACGCGTGATAGCCGTAAACCGTCAACATCGGGAATACCGAAATAAGCTGAATTGACTGCCTCATAACATTGTTAAGCGAGGTGTCGTTCGGGTTTTTATCGTAGCAAAACAGGGTGAGAACGCTTCGCGCTATGGAGTTCATCATATCTTCGCTCGGAGCTTTCAAAATTACGTCGCGTACAAAGTGCTGGGGAAGGGTTCTGTACTGAACAAGCAGTGACCTAAAGTTCTTAAGCTCGTCGACAGTCGGCATCTCACCGAACAAAAGCAGGTACACAACCTCCTCAAAGCCGAAACGGTTGTCGGCTGTAATTCCGTGAACTATGTCCTTAACGTTGTAACCTCTGTAATAAAGCTCGCCGTCGCACGGTACAAGCTTGCCGTCAACCAGCTTATTCTGCTTGATTGTAGAGATGTCGGTAAGTCCGGTCAAAACGCCCTTTCCGTCAATGTCGCGCAGACCGCGCTTTACGTTGTACTTGCTGTACAAATCGGTGTCAATAACGGAATGCTCCTCCATTTTGTGGGTAAGACCGTCAATAACAGGTGTGTTATCGGAGTAGTTCCAAGTGATGTTATCCATAACTTCACTTCCTTTCGCGATGTTTTGATTTGCTCTGAAATTATATTATATCATAAAGTTGAAAATAAATCAACTTTTATGATATCGCGTTATTTTTGCAAAACGCCGATAATTTCGCTGACATACATTCTGTGCCAGTCGTCGGTTCCGTAAAAGCCCTTTACCGCGCCGCGCTCAGTGACAAATTCATCGCCCAAATCCTGAGCGTAAAGCTTTTTGCACACAAGCACAAGCCTTGCCTGCTCAAAGTAGGGAGCGCCTTCCTCGGTAAACGCCGGGGTAAGTCCGGTTTCGGCAGGCTTGTCAATATCCCTGCCGCTCTTGCTTCCGCAAAGGCTCAGCGCCTTGCGGTAGCTTTCGTCGTAAAAGCTGATTGTAAAAATATCGTCCTTCTCCAAAAACTCGTAGGTGTATCTCTGCGGACGGATAAACGTAAACGCCACGGGCTTGTTCCACATAACGCCTATGCCGCCCCAACTGATTGTCATTGTGTTAAAGCCGTCCTTTGTGCCGCCTGTGACAAGTCCCCAGTCCTTGCCGATAAGCTTAAACGGATTGTCATTAATTTCCTCGGGTGAAATTCTCTTAAATTCAGACATAAACAAAACTCCTTTAAACATTTATATGTTGTAAATTATATCAGAAATTCGAAAAATATTCAATATCAGCCGCCGAATATTCAAAATAATGTATATTTAAACGCATAAATGAATAATTATTTTCGAGCCACAAAATAAAATCAACCTAAAAAAACAGCGAAATCGCCTGTAATCACGCCTTTTATTATGCGTAATAAGCTAATTTAAGGCGAATATCGGGCAAAATTTGTGCAACTGCTCAAATTTGCATAAATATTCAAAAAGGACTTGATTTTTTCAAAACAAGTAGTATAATGTAATAGAACCAAAGAAACCCCCAAGGCGCGGAGCCGTCGAGGGCAGACAATAAAACAGATTACATTTTACGGAGGAATCAAAATGGCTGACAATAAAATCAAAAAGGTAGTTTTAGCATATTCGGGCGGTCTTGACACGTCCATCATCATCCCCTGGCTCAAGGAAAATTACGACAACTGCGAGGTTATCGCGGTTTCGGGCAACGTAGGTCAGGGTACAGAGCTTGACGGCCTCGAGGAAAAGGCTATCAAAACAGGCGCTTCAAAGCTCTACATCGAGGATTTGAACAAAGAATTTGTTGAGGAATACATCTTCCCGACAGTTAAGGCTGGCGCGGTTTACGAGGGCAAGTACCTTCTCGGTACATCCTTCGCGCGTCCGATTATCGCAAAAAGGCTTGTAGAAATCGCCAAGGCTGAGGGCGCTGACGCTATCTGCCACGGTTGCACAGGTAAGGGTAACGACCAGGTTCGTTTTGAGCTCGCAATCAAGGCTTACGCTCCCGATATGAAGATTATCGCTCCTTGGAGGACATGGGAATTCAAGTCGCGTGAGGAAGAAATCGCTTACGCCGAGGCTAAGAACATTCCGCTCAAAATTAACCGTGAGACAAACTACTCCAAGGATAAAAACCTCTGGCATTTAAGCCACGAGGGACTTGACCTTGAAGATCCGGCAAACGAGCCGATGTATAACAAAGAGGGCTTCCTCGAGATGGGCGTATCACCCGAGCAGGCTCCCGATAAGCCCGAGTACGTAACACTGAGCTTTGAAAAGGGTATTCCCGTAAAGCTCAACGGCGAGGCTGTAGGCTCGGTAGAGCTGATTGAAAAGCTCAACGAAATCGGCGGACGCAACGGCGTTGGTATCACCGACATCGTAGAAAACCGCCTTGTAGGTATGAAGGCGCGCGGCGTTTACGAGACTCCCGGCGGAACAATCCTCTACGCAGCTCACGACAAGCTCGAGGAAATCTGCCTTGACAAGGACACCCTTCACTACAAAAAGAACCTTGCAAACACCTTTGCCGATTTGGTTTACGACGGCAAGTGGTACACACCTCTGCGCGAGGCTATGTCGGCATTTGTTGACAGCACTCAGGAGTATGTAACCGGCGAGGTTAA
>ONPH01000220.1 GCA_900319655.1 uncultured Eubacteriales bacterium | reverse complement strand
TTTCCGTCGCCGTTGGCGTCTCCGGTTACTCCTTGTTCGTCCTTAATCTCCTCAAACACCGCGCAAACATATCTCAGCGGCTCGCTGTCGCCGGGAACAACCGTCTCGCCGGGCTTGTAGGTATAGCTGATGCCGGTCGAGATAACGTCTCCCTCGTACTTCGGAAGCTCGTCACCCGGTCCCCATTCGATGCGGACGTGATACCAGCCCTTGAATTTATAACCATCGTCGGGCTTGGCGTTAACGGTAATTTCGTCGCCCTTCCAGAACGCGACAACTTCTCCGATAGAAACATAGTTATTGCCGTCCTTTGGCTTGATATATCCATCGTCGTTCCAGGTCGGGGTGTATTCAACGGAAGCCTTGCCGCCGTCAGCAACCCAAACCTGAATTTGGTCGCCTTGGCGCTGAACTCCGGTGTACTCAAACTTGGCGCAGATATACGGATAATTATATGAGTTGAAAACATAGGGATTTTCCGTTGTAATCAGCTCGTCGGTGAACATTTCATCATATGAAGAAGCGTTCACGTCGCCCTTGTACCAGCCCTTGAAAATATATCCCGATTCAGAGCTTGCTGTCAGCGTTACCTCAGCGCCTTGGGGAACACCGTAAGGCTGAGTCCAGTCTCCTTCGTATTCATCGCTCCAAAAATCAACTTGTCCGCCCTCGGTGCTGAGCACGTGAATATAGCTCATATCGTCAAAGGTAGTTTTCGGAACAACAACGCTGATTTTCAGCCTGAGGTAATCTGCGCCGTCAACGGTCTTTGAACCGGCAAAAAGAGCACCGCCGTAATTTACAATACAGCCGTCAAAGTGGTCAAAGCCCTCGTCGATTCCATCGTACGGCTTACCTGTCTTTTCAAAGGTATAGCCATCGTCAGCCCTGATTGTAACCAGCATATAATAGCCCTTGTTTTCCTCAAAGTCAACGTCGTATACCTCAGTTGTGTATTCATTTGGACTCTTAATCCAAACCGCGTTTTCAAGCGAGCAGTTCTCGCTGTCAATTTCAACCTGAGGCGGCGAGGTTTTGCTGTTTGTGCCTGCCGTGGGAACGGTTACGGTAAGCTCAACCTCGTCAATAACTCCGCCTACGGGAGCGCTCTCGTCAACCGTAACCAGCTTATAGTTGACAACATAGTTTGTCACCCTTGCAATCCATCCCTGAACAACATAAAGATTTTCCCAGTTGTCCAAGTCGCCTATGACAATCGCGTCGTCGCTCTGCTCATAGTAAACATTGCCAAAGCTAACCTTATCGACAACGGCGTAGGTGTTGGCGCTGAAGTACTGCGAATAATCCGCGATATCGCCGTTTGCTCCCGCGATAGTCCTTACCCTATCCTCAAACTCGGCTTTTTTCTGAGCTATGTACTCGGAAAGCTCCGCGCCTTCGGGCAGCTCTTCGGTCTCGCTCGAGCTGTAGTTGAACGTAACGCTGTTCTTTTTAATTTTTCCGTCCTCGGCGGCGGATACCGAAACCATACCTACAGACAGCACGCTGATAATCATAGCCGCGGCGAGCACGATACTAAAAATTTTCTTTTTCACATTGACACATCCTTTGCATAAAATTTGCAACTATATTATACAATAAATGCGTCTGTCTGTGGTGAAAAAGCAGGGGTAGTTTTGGGATAGGCAGGGATAAAAATATGTTTATATTTCTAATAAAGGACAAAAGCCGGTGTATTTCAGTGAGCGGAACGGTAAACCGTCTTAAGCTCAACTCTGCTTTTGCAGCCTGTCTTTTTCAGCAGGTTACGCACGTGGAATTTAATTGTGTTTTCCGAAACGCAAATCTCCTCTGAAATCTCCTTGTTCGTCTTGTCGTCAAGCAAAAGTCTGAGCACATCGCGTTCCCTTGCCGAGAGGTTGTAATTGATTGAAAAGTCGTCAAAAATTTCTCTCTCGTTTTTGCTATGCGCTGCCGGAACATACATAATTTGGAACAGCCTGATAAACAGGAAAACCGAGCCGATAAACAGCACCGCGGCACATACCACAAGCGCAAGCTCGCTGCCGGACATAAGCGCGTTAACCTCCGAGCCGAGCGAATCGCCTACCTTTCCGATTAACAGCCCGAAGCCTGAAAGGTAAATTA
>ONPH01000149.1 GCA_900319655.1 uncultured Eubacteriales bacterium | reverse complement strand
TTCTTGCTCAGTGGTTTAGGGAATGAACCGCCCGAACAGACGTGAAGAATATAAAAGCATACATACTGCCCCAGCAAAGCGATAAAATCTAACACATAACCACCTCAACAAAATGTATTCAAACCACTTGATAATAATTCATTAATAAACTATAATGTAAGTATAAAATGGATTGGAGAATGGTTATGAAAAAGCTTATTTCATGGAACGTAAACGGTCTGAGAGCCTGCGTAAACAAGGGCTTTCTCGACTTTTTTAAGGATATCGACGCGGATGTTTTCTGCGTTCAGGAGACTAAATTGCAGGAAGGTCAGATTGACCTCGATTTGGAAAATTATCATCAGTACTGGAACTACGCCGATAAAAAGGGCTATTCGGGCACAGCGATGTTCACCAAGGAAGAACCGCTCAGCGTAAAATACGGCATCGGAATTGACGAGCACGACCACGAGGGCAGGGTTATCACCGCGGAATTCGATACATATTACGTTGTCACCTGCTACACTCCGAACTCGCAAAACGAGCTTAAAAGGCTCGACTACAGAATGAAGTGGGAGGATGACTTCCTAAATTATCTCAAAGAGCTTGAAAAGACAAAGCCCGTTATTCTCTGCGGAGATTTGAACGTCGCCCATACGGAAATCGACCTTAAAAACCCAAAGACAAACCGCAAAAACGCAGGCTTTACCGATGAGGAAAGGGAGAAGATGACCGTGCTACTCAGCAACGGCTTCACAGACACCTTCCGTCATTTTTACCCCGATAAAGAGGGGATTTATTCGTGGTGGTCGTACCGCTTCAAGGCTCGCGAAAAGAACGCAGGCTGGCGTATTGACTACTTCATAACCTCAAAAGCGCTTGATAACAGGTTGAAAGGCGCTGATATCCACACCGATATTTTCGGCTCAGACCACTGCCCTGTAGAGCTTACAATAGAATAAAAAAATATACGTCCAAAGCATTACGCCTTGGACGTTGTTTTTAATTTGATTTAACTTTTTCAGTCGGGACAAATTCATTATCAATGTCGTTTTCATCCTCGGGAGGATTGAGCGATTTTTTATACTCCTCGTCCTTATCCTTGCCTTTTGTTAGGAACGAGAAGGGGAAGGTAATCAAAATCGCGCCGTAGTAGGTGATAAAACGCCATAAAAGAATTGCAGGTTTAATCTTTCTGATACCGCCGATAACAAAGTAACTGCCGAAATACATTGTAAACGCAAGCTCCGCACCGAGCGAAGCACCGGGGAGAGGAACAAGGTTAGAGGTAAACAGCACAAAGCTCTGAATACAAACAAAGTCAAACGGATTGCCGACAGGCTGACCGTGAGCGGCTGCGATTTTCGGAAGTCCGAACGAAAGATATATAAAGTACGGAACGACCAAAATCAGCATTACCTGCGCAAATACAAGCGCGAAGATAAGCGCCAAACGCTTTTTGTTTTGCATAAGCCTCTTGTTTGACTTTAGAAAGTTGTCAAATTCCCTTGCAACCCTGCGGATTTTTTCGGTCGGCTTTTTAACAAACTTCAGCATTTTCATAATCTTGTAAATCAGCGCAAGCAGCTTGTGCGTAATCTTCTTTGAGAAGGAAACAATCAGGAAAAGCGCCGTAATGCCGAGCTGGGTTAAAAATCCGAGTACAATAAACGCCGACGACCAAAAGTTTGTGAACGCCTCGCTGAAATAATCAAACTTGACAATTACCGCAAATATACTGAAAATCGTGGTAACAAGCTGATAGACGATAAACTTCTGCGTCATACACGACGAGCCGAAGCCGACGCTTACCTTCATTTTAGCCATCAAATAAAGCTGCATGGGCTGTCCGCCTGTGTTCGACGGAGTAACCGCGCCGAAGAAAACGCCTACGCAGGCAACCTTAACCGCGTCAATAAACCTGAACTCAGGATAATTCGACCTGATATAGATCATAGTAACAATCGCGTCTATCAAAATATTCGAGCAAAAAGCGATTATTCCTGCGATAATCCACCACCAGTTTATGCCGTCAGGAGATTTCAGCAGGTCGATCATTCCGTCCTCGGACACAAAAAAGTAGATTATAAAATAAAGCGAAAGACCGATAACTAAAATATTAAATATCAGCTTTCCGTTAATTTTGAATTTTCTCTTTTTTTCCATTATAATCTCCGAATAGTTTTTATTCAACATTAATGATACATTTATTATCTCAAAATTGCAACAACAAACTTGTAACATTTTGGCAGTAAACAGCAAATTATATATAGTTTACAAAAACAGCTTGTAAATTTTGTGTATCTGTGTTAAAATATTATTAGAAATAATAACCAATTCAAACGTGGTGTTTGTTATGAGATTTTTTGATATCGTGAATATTTACGGCCTGATAATAGCGGTAATTATCGTCGCTCCGCATATTATTTACGTAAAAACGCATACAATTGACAGGAACAAATTTTCAAACAGAGCTATGGTTTATATCGACCGAACAGGCAGGTTTTTCAGCCTGTTTTTAATGGCGTTTAATCTCGGCGTTTTGGAGCAGGGCTTTACCGAGCCGAAGGAGCTTATGCGAAACTTTTGGATGATAACTGTTTTCGCCCTGACGCTGATTTACATTCTTCTCTGGCTTGTGTTCTTCAAAACCGAAAACAAGGGAGTAGCCCTGGCGACTATTTTGATTTCGGCATTTATATTTATTTTCAGCGGAATTTTGCAGGTTAAAACTTTGCTGATGACCGCAGGTATTGTATACTTAATCGGCGAGCTCTATATTTTTTCGCAGTATTTCAAAGACAAATGAGGTAACTAATGAACGTTTTAATGCTGTTAAAACCCAAAAAAACGGTTCAATTCGTTTACGATTACAATACGCTCCGCCAAGGGCTTGAACGTATGAGGGCTCACAGCTACACGGCACTGCCTGTAATAACCTCAGACGGAAAGTACGCAGGTACGGTGAGCGAGGGAGACTTCCTATATTATATCCTCGACCGTCACGAGGGCGGTATGCGCTCGCAGGAAAAGCACAACATCCGAGATATTCTCCGTACCGGCTTCAACCCTGCGGTAAAAATCGACGTCACTATGGATGAGCTTTTGGACAGGGCTCAAAACCAGAACTTTGTGCCTGTCACCGACGACTTGGGTACGTTTATCGGTATTGTAACCCGTCAAGACATAATAAAGGCAATGCTACACCATACGCCTTGCTTGAATATTATTCCGCCAGACTGCCCAAAAAATCTCGGCAAGGCGTCAGCCTTACCTCAATTTATTTGAGCACTCTGACGAAAAATCTTACAGCGCAATCCGCACACCCGAATGGTGTAGTATTGCCTTAAACATTTTGTAGAAGATTATAAAAAACAGGGACGGCAATAACCGTCCCTGAATTTGCGTTTAGATTAAATTATTTGTTTCTCTCAACAAATTCTCTCATTGCGTCGGGAGAAGCGAAACCTACGTTTCTGTCGGCAACCTCGCCGTTCTTAAAAATGCAGACATTCGGGATTGAGAAAACCTCAAACTGCTCTGCGAGCTCCTGGTTCTCGTCAATGTTAACCTTAATAAACTCAAAGTCGTCAAACTCGCCTTCGAGCTCATCGAGGACAGGGGAGAGCATTTTGCAAGGTCCGCACCAGTCCGCGTAAAAGTCTACAACTACGGGGTGCTCTGCTTTAAGAACTCTTTGCTCAAATTCTTCCTGATATATTTTTTCCATAGTAACACTCCTTCTATAACTTTATTATTCATATAATACTTTATATTATACGAATTATTATTCCGATAAAGAAATATTACTCTTTAGTTTTTCAAAATATTCAGGATATTTTCTTTTCAGGCTCATCGGCTTGAAATTACTATTTACAAAGCAGTGCTCGGTGTGACCGACAGAGGCGGTAACCTTGCTGTCCTTAAACCTTGCGGTGTAGTCAAAGCCCATAACCGCTCCGGTAAATTTTACAAGCTTAACCTCAATCTCAACCTCGTCATCGAACCTAATCGGTGAGTGGTACTTGGCGTAAGCGTCAACGTTCGGAATAATAATTCCGTTTTCTTCCATCTCGGCAACGTCACAGCCGATGTTCTTCATAAAGAAAATCCGCGCTTCCTCAAAGTACCTGATGTGGTTTGAGTGATGAACAATCCCCATTTTGTCGGTTTCGTAGTAGTTCGCCCTGCGAAAATATATATTTTTCTCCATATTATTTCCTTAACAGCAAGCCGTTCTGCAAGTCCTCTTTGGCTTGTTTTTTGATTTTAAAGTGTTGTTTTTTGCCTGTAGCGGTAGTTGGCAGCTCCTTAACAAAGCGGTAGTACCTCGGAACTTGATATTTTGACAGATTTTCTGAGCTGTTGCAGAATTCAATCAGCTCAGCTACAGTCAGACTTTCGTCCTCTTTAATAACATAAGCCGCAAGCGTTTCGCCTCTGGTGCTGTCGGGCACGCCTGTGACAATGCACTCGGCAACCTTGGGATTTGTGTTGATAACTTCCTCGATACGCGCAGGGTAGATGTTCTCGCCCTTGCTGATAATCATATCGTCTTTTCTGCCTGCGATTGTGATAAACTGCTTTTTATCCCAGGTCGCAATGTCGCCTGTGTACATCCAGCCCTTGTAGAACTTTTCCTTAGTAGCCTGCTCATTGCCTGCGTAGCAGTAGGTTGACTTGCCCGGGCACATAATGATTACTTCGCCTTCCTCAACATTGTCCTGAGCGGCAAGGTCGTCGGGCTCGGCTTTTCTGTCCTCGTAAATCTTGACAACCCTCACGTCGTCGTCGGTGCAGGAAAGTCCTGCGGTACCCGACATCTCGGGCAAATCAAACGGACGCAAAAACGTATTCCAAAAGCTCTCGGTAGTGCCGTAGCCGTTAAAAATGTTCGGCGTAAGCACCTTCTGAAAGCGTATGCAAGCCTCTTTTTCAAGCGGACTGCCCATAGTAATAATGCCCTTAAGGGTAGAGATATTCTTCGGCTTTTTCTCCTGACGGGAAGCAAGCAGAGTTAGGATAGACGGCACGCCCGTGATGAACGAAATTCCGAAGCGCTCAACATATTCAAGCGTAACCTTTGGGTTGAAGGTTCTCATAATAACCAAAGCTCCGCCGATGTAAAGGGTGGGAGTGGGACCGCCCGAGTGCAGACCTCCGCGGTGGAACCAAGGAGTCATATTCATAGTAATGTCGGTTGGGTTCAGCGGAAAATGCATAATAACATCGTGCGCAGAGAGCACCTCGTTTATATTGTTGAGCGGTACGCCCTTGGGAGTACCTGTCGTACCAGAGGTCTGGAGCCTTGCAACCTCGTCATAAATATGCGGTTCAAAGTCAACAGGCGGGTCAAGCTCGCTCTGATTTTTAACATATTCATCGTAAAGGATATGTCCTTTGGGCACTGTAAATTCTTTTTTAGAATTATTAACAGCAATTACAACCTCGGGCTTGTGGCTGCAAAGCTCTATCGCCTTAACAGCGGTGTTGACAACCTCGGAGTCATAAATATAAACCTTCGGCTTGTTGTGCGCCATAATCTCGGCTGTCTCGCCGGGAGAAAGGTTAAAGTTTACGGGGTTGAAAATCGCTCCGACCTTCTGAGCGCCGATATATCCGAACAAAAACTGCGGACAGTTAAAAAGCTGAACCATTACAATATCGCTCTTTTTAACGCCGTCGTTCTTCATGGCGTTTGCAAGGCGGTTGCAGTCCGTATTGAACTCGGTATAGCTCCACTGCTTTTTAGCCGCAGGGTCAATAACCGCGGTTCTGTGGCCAAAACGGCGCACGTTGCGCATAAAGCCGTTAAGATAGGTAAATTCGCTTTCAAAGGTTTCTCTGAACATTGTGCTGTCATAAGTTGAAGTCATAGCAGCCTCCTGAAAAATTTAAAATTATTTATATCTTCCAACAATTATGCTGGAGTTTTGACCGCCAAAGCCGAATGCGTTTGACATAGCGTAATCAATCTCGGCAGTTTTGGCGGTGTTAGGGACAAAGTCAATACCCTCGCACTCGGGGTCAACCTCGTTAAGGTTAATGGTCGGGGGAATAGTGCCTGTTTCAATCGCCTTTAAGCAGGTGATAATCTCGGTAATTCCGCCTGCGCCCATCATATGACCTGTAGCGCCCTTGGTAGAGCTTACAAACGGAAGCTTGCCCTCAAACAAGGTCTTGATTGAGTTTGTCTCAACCGCGTCACCCTTGTGGGTAGCAGTGCCGTGAGCGTTTATATAGCCGATGTCCTCGGGCTTTAACTGAGCGTCGGCAAGCGCAAGCTTCATACAAGCGATAGCGCCTCTGCCCTCGGGATGGGGAGCGGTAACGTGATGAGCGTCGCAGGTGTTTCCGCAGCCCATAAGCTCGCCGTAAATCTTTGCACCTCTTGCCTTTGCGTGCTC
>ONPH01000180.1 GCA_900319655.1 uncultured Eubacteriales bacterium | reverse complement strand
GTCTGAGGTGCTCAACGAAAAGGTGCTTGTTCAGCAGTACGATATGGTTGCCTATATCGTCGACAACAACTACAGCGTTGTTATAGGCGACGCCGAAAAAAACGGAAAGGGCAGTATTTTCCCCAAGAGCCGCAACGGCGTTTACACCGACTATATCCGCGACTATGTGCTTGAATCCGCCTACACCGAGGCTCACGATATCGACGAACTGAAATCCGCGCTGTCGGTTGATGAGATTGAAAAGAACCTCGAAAATAACGAATCCTACACCGTAAACGTAGTCTGCCGTATCGACGGCGATATCTACTACAAGCGGTTTACATACTACGCCGTTGACAAGGACACAAAGTTTTATCTTTTGCTTAAATCCGACGTCACGGACGTTCTGCGCCACGAGCACGAGCAAAACGAAATCCTTGCCGACGCGCTGAAATCCGCAGAGCAGGCGAACGCCGCAAAGACCTCGTTCCTCTCGAATATGAGCCACGAAATCAGAACCCCGATGAACGCCATCATCGGACTTAACAGCATTGCGCTCAGGGACAAGGATTTGTCGCAGCAGACCAGAGATTACCTCATAAAAATCGGTGAAAGCGCCGGACACCTGCTCAACCTTATCGATGATATTCTCGATATGAGCCGCATAGAGTCGGGAAGAATGACTCTGCGCAAGGAGGAGTTCCTCTTTGGCTCGGTAATCGAACAGATTAAAATTATGACGCAGTCGCAGTGCCGCGACAAGGGGCTTGAGTTTGAGTTTATAAACAGCTGCGATCCCGAGGAATGGTACTTTGGCGACGACACAAAGCTAAAACAGATTATAATTCCGGATCTCCGTCTCTCCCGCGCTGCTCAGCGCATTGTAGCCGTAGACCTTGATATAGCTGAGAAGGGCGTCGCCCACGGTGGACGAGAGCTTCCTGCCGAACATTTTTGACGCATTCACTCAGGAGGATTCGAGCCGCAGTAACCGCTACGGCAGCACAGGCCTCGGAATGGCGATTACCAAAAATATCGTCGAGATGATGAACGGCAGTATCACCGTCGATTCCAAAAAGGGCGTGGGCTCAACCTTCAAGGTAACCGTTACGCTAAAGGATTGCGACAGACCGGGCAACAAAAAGGAGTTTGATCCCAACCTTGTAAAGGCGCTTGTTATCGACGATGACGAAATCGCGCTTAAGAACACAAGCCTTGTTTTGGAGAATATCGGAATTTCCTGCGATACAGTTGCATCGGGAGCGGAAGCGCTAAAGGCTATGGAGATTAATCACGCAAAGCACGAGCCGTACAACCTTGTGTTTGTCGACTGGAAAATGCCCGACCGCAACGGGCTCGAATCGACCGTGGCAATCCGCGGACTTGACCGCGTTGACGCGCGTAAAATACCGATTATCGCGCTTACGGCAAACGCCTTTGACGAGGATGTTAAGCGTTCGCTCCAGGTGGGAATGAACGCTCATCTGTCAAAGCCTGTCGAGCCGAGCCGGCTTTATTCAACACTTGAAGAACTGATTGATTAACAGCAACTTACTGTCGGGAGAAACCAATGATTAAAATTTTCGGAAAATTCAGGGAAAAGCCCGGAATGACAAAATACCTTTCAATGCCTGCGGTATGGGCACTGTCGTTCGGCTGTGCAGTGGGCTGGGGAGCCTTTGTAATGCCGGGAACGACCTTTTTGCCTGCCGCCGGACCGTGGGGAACGGTTATCGGACTGGCAATCGGCACTTTGATAATGTCAGCCATCGGCGTTAACTACTACTGCCTGATGAGAAGATATCCAGGTCCGGGAGGCTCGTACATCTACGCCAACAAGATTCTCGGCCACGACCACGGCTTTATCTGCGCGTGGATGCTTTTGCTCGCATACATCGCTGTCGCCTGGGCAAACGCCACGGCGCTGTCGCTTATTGTGCGGTGTCTGTTCGGAGATGTTTTCTGCTTCGGCTTTTCGTACGAGATTGCAGGCTACACCGTCTATATGGGTGAGGTTTTGCTTTCGTTCGGGCTGATATCCGCGGCGACGCTTATCTGCATTTTCAGCAAGCGCGTGGCAAAATGGTTCCAGCTCATATTTGCGCTCGGGCTGTTTTTGCTCGTATGCGCCTGCTTCACTGCTGTTGTGCTCCATCGCGGAGGTATTTCGGGAATCGAGCCTGCGTTTGCACAGAACAGATCGCCTGTTATGCAGGTGCTCGGAATTGCAATTTTAGGGCCGTGGGCGTTTATCGGCTTTGAATCAATCTCACATTCGTCGGGAGAATTCAGGCTTTCGAACAAAAAAATTCTGCCTGTAATTATAGTTTCAACAATTACAATTTCACTCACATATATTATGCTGACGCTCTGCGCGTCTATGGCAGTGCCCGACGGCTTTAACGGCTGGGGAGATTACATCAAGGCTCTCGCAAGCCTTGACGGAATTAAGCAAATCCCGACCTTCTTCGCCGCGCGCGAAGCCATGGGCGATACGGGCGTTGCAATGCTCGGCATAGCCGCGTTCTGCGGAATTGCCACGGGCGTAATCGGCAATTTCGTAGCGCTCAGCCGTCTGATTTGCTCGATGGCGGACGATGAAATTCCGCCGAAGGCGTTTAAAAAGCGAAACAAAAAAGGTGTGCCGTGGTTTGCAATTTTGATGGTTGCGGCTGTTTCGCTTATTATTCCGTTTTTGGGCAGAACCGCAATCGGCTGGATTGTCGACGTAACCACAGTCGGAGCGGTTATAGTTTACGCGTATATTTCAATCTGCGCTTTCGTGCTTGGAAAAAGGCATAAAAAAGCCGTAGAAATGATTTTCGGACTGATCGGCGCGGTTATCTCGGTATTATTTGTCGGCTACTTTCTGCTTCCCGAAATCAACACAAGGGGAAGTCTGTCGGCGGCTTCGTTCTTCATTCTGATTATCCGGAGCATACTCGGAATTCTGCTTTTCCGCTCGGTAATCAAGCGCGACAAAACCAGAAGCTACGGCAAAAGCCAGATTGTTCCGCTGATATTATGATTAACCGCGAAATCGCGCTTGAAATTCTAAAGCGCGGCGGACTTGAAGCTGACTGTGCCGAGGACGGACAGGTCGCGGTAGATATAATTTCTTCCGCCGAGCCGGATAAATACGACATAATTCTTATGGATATTCAAATGCCCGTAATGAACGGCTACGAGGCGGCACAGCACATCCGCGCAATGGACGGCAGGCGTTCGCAAATCCCGATTATCGCGCTTACGGCGAACACCTTTGAATCCGACAAGGCTGACGCTAAAAACGCCGGAATGAACGCGCACGTTGCAAAGCCGTTCGACCCTGAGGATTTGTACGCCGTGATTGCTAAATGTTTAACCAAAGCTGATTAAATTAAGTAATGTAAACTGAACAATCCCAATCATCCGATAAACAGTGCAAAAATCATCGAAATATGGTATAATAAATGCAAGGAAAACGGCTGAAAAGCCGCAA
>ONPH01000147.1 GCA_900319655.1 uncultured Eubacteriales bacterium | reverse complement strand
TAAGCGCTGTCTTGATATGAACGAACGCGCACTCAGAAATATTATTGTAGGTCTCGGCGGCAAGGTCAACGGAATTCCCAGAGAGGACCACTTCATCATCACCGTTGCCTCTGAGGTTATGGCAATTCTCTGCCTTGCGGCGGATATTGACGACTTGAAAAAGCGTCTCGGCAAAATTCTTGTAGCTTACACATATTCGGGCGAGCCTGTTTACGCAAGCGACCTCAAGGCTGACGGCGCAATGACAGCGCTCTTGAAGGACGCTATCAAGCCTAACCTTGTTCAGACCTTAGAAGGCACTCCTGCGGTTATGCACGGCGGACCTTTCGCGAATATCGCTCACGGCTGTAACAGTGTAAGGGCTACAAAGCTCGCGCTTAAGCTTGCCGACTACACCATTACCGAGGCAGGCTTCGGCTCAGACCTCGGAGCGGAGAAGTTCCTTGACATCAAGTGCCGCTACGCAGGCCTAAAGCCCTCGGCAATCGTGCTGGTTGCAACCTGCCGCGCACTTAAATATAACGGCGGCGTTCCCAAGACAGAGGTATCAAGCGAGAACCTCGAAGCGCTTAAAAAGGGTATCGTAAACCTCGGCGTTCACATCGAGAATATGCGCAAATACAATGTGCCGGTTGTTGTTGCTATCAACCGCTTTGGTACGGATTCCGACGCCGAGCTTAAATATATCGAGCAGTACTGCGTTGAAAAGGGTGCTGACTTTGCGCTTTCCGAGGTATTCGGCAAGGGCGGCGACGGCGGAATTGAGCTGGCTCAGAAGGTAGTTGAGGCTTGCGAAAAGCCCTCAGACTTCAGCACGCTTTATCCCGATAACCTGACCGTTAAGGAGAAAATCGACTGCATCGCAAAGAACATCTACGGTGCTGCGCGTGTTAACTATACAACTCAGGCAGAAAAGGCAATCGCTGAGGTTCAAAAGCTCGGCGCCGACAGCCTGCCTGTCTGCATCGCTAAAACCCAGTATTCGCTGTCAGATGATCCTTCACTCCTTGGCGCTCCTAAGGACTTCGAAATTACTGTAAGAAATGTTTCGCTCTCAAACGGTGCAGGCTTTGTGGTAGTCTACACAGGCGATATTATGACAATGCCCGGACTTCCCAAGGTTCCTGCGGCTCACAGCATTGACGTTAACTCCGACGGTAAGATTGTCGGATTGTTCTGATATGGACAGGCTTATTTCCAACAGCCCCGAGGAGACTGAAAAGATAGGAGAGAGGATTGCCGAAAAGCTAAAGGGCACTGAGGTAATCGCTCTGTTTGGAGGTCTCGGAATGGGTAAGACCGCGTTTACAAGGGGTTTGTGCCGCGGCTTGGGCGTTGACGAAGGCGTATCAAGCCCGACCTTTGCACTGGTTAACGAGTACGGCGGTAAATATAATATTTACCACTTTGATATGTATAGGGTTACCACTTGGGACGATTTGTATTCCACCGGTTTCTTTGATTATATAGATAACGGCGTGCTTGTGATTGAGTGGAGCGAAAACATCGAGGGCGCTTTGCCCGAAAACGCGGTTAAGATTACAATATCACGCGGAGAAAGCGATAATCAGAGGATATTTGAGATTGAGGGAGCGTTTGATTAATGAAAATTCTCGCTGTAGATACCTCGGCAACGGCGGCGTCTGTCTGCCTTGCGATCGAGGATAAGATACTCGGAGAGTTCTATACAAACACCGCGCTGACGCACAGCCAGACGCTTGTTCCCATGGCGGAGCAGGTGCTAAAGACAACGCGCACGGATATGGACGAGATTGATTACTTTGCCGTTAACGCAGGCCCGGGCTCGTTTACCGGAGTCAGAATCGGCGTTGCGGCGGTTAAGGGTATGGCGTTTAAGAACAACACGCCGTGCGTGTCGGTCTCGACACTTGAGAGTATGGCGTACAATATGCTCGGTAACGACTGCGTAGTCTGCGCTGTTATGGACGCAAGGTGCAGTCAGGTCTATAACGCTCTGTTCAAAATCAGCGGAGATAGTATTGAAAGGCTTTGCGAGGACAGAGCGCTTGCGCTGAGTGACCTAAAGCTCGAGCTTGAAAAAATCACCGATAAAATTATACTTGTCGGAGACGGCGCTGAGCTTTGCGCTAAATTCCTTGAAAATTCGCTTTCTAACGTATTTTTAGCGCCGATTAATAATCGGGTGCAAACTGCCGCTTCAACGGCTATGGCGGCGTTTAAGAACATTTCAGTAGATAAAATCATGTCACCTGCGGAGCTTATGCCGACTTACCTGCGGCTTTCGCAGGCGCAAAGGGAACTAAACAAAAGATTAGGGAGTGGACAAAAATGATAGCACTTGGATGCGATCACGGCGGATTTAACCTTATAACCGCCATTAAAAAGTATCTTGACGAAAAGGGAATTGAGTACAAGGAGTTCGGCACGTTCAGCGAGGACAGCGTAGATTATCCGATTTACGCCTACAAGGTTGCAAAGGCTGTAACTTCGGGCGAATGTGAGCTCGGAATTCTCTGCTGCGGCACGGGAATCGGAATTTCAATGGCGGCTAACAAGGTCAAGGGCGTCCGCGCGGCGGTTGTAAACAACGCCTTCGGCGCTGAGATGACCAGACGTCACAACCACGCCAACATCCTTTGTATGGGCGGCAGAGTAATGTCTGAGGAGGAAGCGGTAAAATACACCGATATTTTCCTCAATACCCCCGAGGAGGGCGGCAGACACGACAAACGTGTGGCTATGCTTACCGAGATTGAAAACGGTACATTTGAAGCATAATACTATAACAGCAAAAAATCAGGGCGGTCATTGACCGCCCTTTTGCTTTGTCTATTTATATTTTACACTGTCAATAACAAGCTCGGCTTCATAATCTTCGGGAGGATTAATATACCCTTTTTCATAGTAATCCTCGTCATACGCTATGTTTACGCCGAGCATATAGATGTAATCACCGATATATACGCAACGGTCAACCACAGTATTCGCTGTATAATATCCGAATTCGCCGGAAACGTAGTTGTCAATAACATTTATCTTTCCGTCATCTACTCTGAAATTCAGCACGCCGCTGTGACGGTCTGTAGTTGAAGCCTCTTTATAAGAGCTGTCGGGATAATCGTCATAGTCGATGTAACCATATTTTTCGTAATTCAGCGGTATTGTAAAATCTCCGCGGTCAAAGTTAACAAGCAGAGCCTTGGGATTGTGCTGAACCGCCGAATAGCAGTAATCGTAAGTCTTGGTATCGAGCACCTTCGGAGCGCTTTTGTCGCTTATATCAAAGGTAACGATTTTTACGCCGTCGTTAATATTCAATTCGG
>ONPH01000144.1 GCA_900319655.1 uncultured Eubacteriales bacterium | reverse complement strand
ATTAGATAATGGAAATATTAACAGGCTTTCTTGACGCTGTAAAGGGTATCTTCTACAGCTCGGGCTTGGTTAATCTTAACTGGCAAAACTACGCGATGATCGCGATCTCCTGCGTTTTGCTTTATTTGGCTATCAAAAAGCAGTACGAGCCCCTGCTTTTGCTGCCGATTGCCTTCGGTATGCTGCTCGTTAACCTCTATCCCGAGATTATGAGCCCTCCGTCCGTGGAGCTGCTCACTCAGCAACAGGCTGACGCTGCAGGTTTTAACACCGCCGGGCACGCGGTTCAGATTATCGACGGTGTAAAATATTTTGAAAACCCCACCTACGGCGGCTTGCTGTACTATCTGTATCAGGGTGTTAAGCTGGGAATTTATCCTCCGCTTATCTTCCTCGGCATCGGCTGTATGACGGACTTCGGACCTCTTATCGCCAACCCCAAGAGCCTTATCTTGGGCGCGGCGGCTCAGATTGGTATTTTTATCACCTTTACCGGCGCGATTTTCCTCGGCTTTACCGAGGCAGAGGCAGGCGCTATCGGCATTATCGGCGGTGCGGACGGCCCTACGGCGATTTACGTTACCACAAAGCTCGCACCTCATTTGCTCGGCTCAATCGCAATCGCGGCATATTCGTATATGGCGCTTGTGCCGATTATTCAACCGCCGATTATGAAGCTCCTCACCACCAAAAAGGAGCGTTCGGTTGTTATGGAGCAGCTCAGACCTGTTTCGAAGCTTGAGAAGATTTTGTTCCCGATTATCGTTGTAATTCTTATCGCGATTTTCCTGCCGGACGCCGCTCCGCTTGTCGGAATGCTGATGCTCGGCAACCTGTTCAAGGAGTCGGGAGTTGTAGACCGTATCGCAAAGGCGGCTCAAAACGAGCTTATGAATATCATCACGATTTTCCTCGGTACAACCGTCGGCGCTACGGCTTCGGGTACTAACTTTCTTAAGTTCGACACCATCAAAATTATTGTGCTCGGACTTATCGCGTTCTGTATGGGCACGGCGTTTGGCGTGCTGTTCGGAAAGCTTATGTATAAGTTTACCGGCGGAAAAATCAATCCGCTCATCGGTTCGGCAGGCGTATCGGCTGTTCCTATGGCGGCGCGTGTTTCGCAGAAGGTAGGCCAGCAGGAGAACCCCGGCAACTTCCTGCTTATGCACGCTATGGGCCCGAACGTGGCAGGCGTTATCGGCTCGGCGGTAGCCGCGGGCGTACTGCTGAATGTAGTCGGATAATTCCGTAAATTTTTAACTATAACAAAGGGAGCTGCGGCTCCCTTTGTTTTTTTGTGGGATTAATGCTCTTAATTCTATTTTAGAATTAAAAACGCACACAGTTATAATATAATATATTTTGAATATTAATGTGTTGATATTTTTATATAACGCAAAGGAGATTCAAAATGGCAGGAAATATCACAATTCAAAAAATTCTTGCAATATTATTGCACAGAATCGGATTTATACTTGCCGCAACTGCTGTTATGGCGCTGCTGTTCTTTATGTATACAAGCATTGTCATCACTCCCAGATACAGCACTTCGGCAATGATTTTTATTCAAAACTACGATAAGGCAAAAGCTAAAACCGACGATCCGGATTCTACCTCTCCGTCTCAGCCGGCAAATTCAAGCAGCAATTCAAGCAACAACCAGCAGGCTAAAAAGATTTTCAGCTCTGATATCAGCGGTTCAAGCTCTCTTGCAAATATTTGCGTTACGCTTTTCCAGAATACCGACGAAATCACACAGCTTTACGACGGCTGCTCCGTAAATATGGAGGTTAACGAAAATACCTTCTATGTCACTATTACGGTTGACGGAACCGATCCCATACAATGCGCTAACGTTGCAAATCAAATCAGCGAGCAGTGCATAAACGTTTATCCGAAGTATTTCGACTACGGTCAGATTGGTATAATCAGAACAGCCAAAGAGCCCTCGGCGCCGTATTCTCCGGATAAACTCAAGAACACCTTAATCGGCGCGGCTATCGGCTTGGTACTCGCCTGCGTAATTTCAATCCTTCTTGAGCTTATCGACACCACAATCAAGCCCGACGAGGATCTTTCCGAGATTTACAAGGTTCCGGTATTTGCCGAAATCCCCGACTTTGAGACTTAAGGCAGGTGACGGAATATGAAAATTAAAATCGGTAAGAAAATCAAAAACAATAATGCGGAAATGCGCACGGAGACAATCTCCGATAAGAGTAAATTCGCGATTGTCGAGTCCTACAAGTCCGCAAGGTCGAACATTATGTTCTCGCTTTCAGCCGACGACGACAAGCTTTTTGCCGTAACGAGCTACTCAAAGGGCGAGGGAAAAAGTACCGTTTCCGCAAACCTCGCAATCTCCTTCTCAAAGATGGAGAAGAAGGTTCTCCTTGTTGACTGCGACCTTCGCCGCCCGAACATCCACAATATTTTCAAGATTGAAAATCAGGCAGGTCTTTCAAACGTAATCGGTAAGATGGTGGAGTTTGAGGAGGTTATCCACAGAAACGTTCTCCCGAACCTCGATATTCTCCCCTCGGGTACAATCCCTCCGAACCCCTCCGAGCTTTTGTGCTCACCCAAGTTCACAAATCTTGTTAAGAAGTTGTACGAGGAATATGACTATATCATCTTTGATACTCCGCCTATCGGCGTAGTTGCCGACGCACTGCTGCTCAAGGATTTGCTCGCAGGCTTTGTTGTTGTTCTTCGCGAACGCTCGACAACCCACGGCGACGTACAGAATATTATGGACAGTATGAAGCTTGCGGACGCGAAAATTCTCGGCTTTGTAAAGGTAGGCTGTACTTCAAACAAAAAGCGCAGCCGCCGCGGCTACTACTACTACCAGTACTATTAATACTGAATTTATTTCAACAAAAATTGCAACAGGCTCACTAAGTTTTTGCGTAGTGAGCCTGTTTTCTTTCTGCCAAAACGCCGAAAATGCAGGATTTTCAAAAAAGACTTGCATTTTTCTGCCGGTTGTTATAGAATATATAAGGTCATTTTTTATTAAGGAGAGCATTATGAACTACTTAAATTGCAGCGCTGAAGAGCTTGAGCGCGAGTATCAGAGCTTAAAGAACAAATATGACGAAGAAAAAGCAAAGGGATTGAACCTCAATATGGCGAGAGGCAAGCCCGGCAAGGAACAGCTTGACCTGTCAAACGGCATTTTAGATGTATTTACAAGCGAGTCCAATTTTATCGGAGACGACGGTGTGGATATCCGCAACTACGGCATCCTCGACGGAATTTACGAGTGCCGTAAGATGTTCGGCCAGGTTTTGGGCGTTGACAGCGAAAACGTGATGATC
>ONPH01000143.1:3361-4578 GCA_900319655.1 uncultured Eubacteriales bacterium | reverse complement strand
GCGAAAAACTCAGGCGCTAAAAACACAATCGCCAGAGTAAGAAACCCCGAGTACACCAACGACCTTTTCAGGGTTAAGGAAGCTTTGGGACTTTCAATGTCGATTAACCCCGAACTCACCGCGGCTATCGAAATCAGCAGACTGCTCAGGTATTCGGGAGCTCTCGAAATCGACAGCTTTTCAAAGGGCGCGGCTGACTTAATCAAGGTTTACGTTCCCGAGACCTCGCCGATTGCAGGCAAGGCTGTCAGCAAAATCGACATTCAAAAGGGCAAGGTTCGAATTTGCACCGTCGAGCGCGGCAAGGAAGTATTTATCCCGAACGGCGATTTTATCATTCAGGCAGGCGACAAGGTTAGCGTGGTCGCAAAGCCCGACATCGCGACTAAATTCTTTAAAAAAGCCAACATCTCAATCGGCAAATGCCGCGACGTAGTAATCTTAGGCGGCGGCAGAATTTCTTACTACCTCGCTCAAAAGCTGCTAAAGGGCGGCGCGAGCGTCAAGATTATTGAGAAAAAACCCGAACGCTGCGAGGAGCTCGCCTATTCGCTCCACGACGCCACAATCATCAACGGCGACTGTATGGATCAGGATTTGCTTATGAGCGAAGGCATTGAGCACGCTGACGGCGTAGTAGCCCTGATGGACTACGACGAGGAAAATATCCTCGCCTCAATGTACATCAACAGCGTTTCAAAGGCAAAGGTAATCACCAAGGTGAACAACACCTCGTTCAACAGCATTGTTGAGCGAATGGATCTTCAGTATGTTATCAACCCCAAGAGAATAGCCGGCGAATATATCGCGCGGTACATCAGGGCAATGCAAAACTCAATGGGCAGCAACGTAGAAACCCTCTACAGGCTCAGCGAGGACAGGGTAGAGGCGCTTGAGTTCAAGGCGAAATCGTCTACAAAGGTGGCGGCTATTCCGCTTGCCCAGCTCAACCTAAAGGACGATTTGCAGATTATCTGCATCGGCAAAAGGGGCAAGATTATCCTGCCTGCCGGCACGGACTGCATTATGCCCGACGACAGGGTGGTTGTTGTAACAAAGCACAAGGGTTTAAGCGACCTTGACGATATTTTGAGCAGGCGTTAATTTATGAATAAACGAATTATTGTATATATCCTCGGCTGGGTTTTGATTGTCGAGGGCGTAGCGATGCAGGTCTGCACGCTCACGTCCTTTATCTACCGCGAGCACGAGGGACT
>ONPH01000143.1:0-3336 GCA_900319655.1 uncultured Eubacteriales bacterium | reverse complement strand
GTTTTTTGCGTAAAATTCAAAAAGCAAAAGAATATGGTTTTGTACCAAAAGGCAGGCTTTTCCGCCACGGCTCTGAGCTGGATTTTGCTCTCGCTCGTAGGCTGTCTGCCGTTTTGGCTCAGCGGAGAAATCCCTGTTTTTACCGACGCTCTCTTTGAGACCGTATCGGGCTTTACCACCACCGGTGCGACAATTTTGACCGAGGTTGAAAAGCTCAGCCATGGTATGCTGATGTGGCGAAGCCTTATGAACTGGCTGGGAGGCATGGGCGTAATCGTCTTTTTGCTCGCGCTTATCCCCAAGCTCGGCGGTCAGCAGAACATCTTTTTGATGAAGGCTGAAAGCCCCGGCCCGATTATTGGCAAGGCTGTGCCGCATATGCGCACCTACGCTGCGCTGCTCTACGGAATTTACTTCGGACTTACCGCGCTCGAGTGCACACTTCTGCTCTGCGGCGGAATGGAGTTTTTCGACGCTATCAACACCAGCTTTGCCACCGCCGGCACAGGCGGCTTCGGCGTAAGAAATACAAATATGGCGGCGTATCACGGCTATTATCTGCAGACGGTTATCGCCGTGTTTATGATGCTTTTCGGCGTTAACTTTTCATTCTACATCCTGCTTATCGCGCGCAAGTTCAAGCAGGCGTTCAAAATCACCGAGTTGTGGTTTTACCTCGGAATTATCGTTCTTTCGACGATAATTATCGGAATTAATATCATTCCGCGTTATCACGACGTTCGCGAGGCGTTCCACCAAAGCTTTTTCTACGTCTCGTCAATCATCACCACCACCGGCTTCGGTATCGGTGACGTAAACGACTGGCCGATGCTCTCAAAGGCGATTATTCTGATTATCACCTTCATCGGAGCGATGGCAGGCAGTACGGGCGGCGGTTTCAAGGTTTCGCGAATCGTTCTGCTCGCAAAGGAAGTAAAAAAGGAGGTCAAGCTCCTTATTCATCCGCGCAACGTCCGGGCTGTAAAGATGGACGGCAAGGCGGTAGACCACAACATTATGCGCACCACCTCGGTGTTCCTCGTGCTCTACCTGATGATTTTTATCGGAAGCTTTCTGCTTGTGTCGATTGAGGGCAAGGACTTTGTCACAAGCTTCACCTCAATCGCCGCGACTCTCAACAACACCGGTCCGGGTATGTCGCTGGTAGGTCCCGTGGGCAACTACGCGACGTTTACTCACTTCTCAAAGTTTGTTATGATGTTCGATATGCTCGCCGGAAGGCTCGAGATTTTCCCGATTATCATCCTCTTTGCACCGTCAATTTGGAAAAAAGTATAAGAATTTACGTTTGATTTAAAACCGAACATTGAATAATGCGGTAAACGCTGTTTTATCACAAAAGTAGGGTTCGGTCTTGACCGAACCGCGGCTTGGGTACATTAGTTGTTTTCCGGGATTGCGGGTCGGTCAAGACCGACCCCTACAGCTTTTTAGCGGATTTTTATCATTCTTATATAATTAAGGAATTTATGAAAAAACTCACCCTGATTTTTACGGCTATAATATTTTTAATATTGTCCGCCTGCGCTCCGTCTCAGAATAAGGAAGGCGAGAGCTTTTTTGCCATGGACACCTATATGCAGGCGGAGGTTTACGGAGACCGCCAAACCGTTAACGATATCAAGGCTGAGATTGAAAGACTCGACAAAAAACTGTCGTCCGTAAACCCCGAAAGCGAAATTTATAAATTAAATAAAAGCGGCAGTCTCGAGCTTGACGGTGAATCGGCAGAGCTTATCAAAAGGTCGGTCGAGCTGTGCGGTTTTACCGACGGCAACCTCGACATCACCGTTTATCCTGTCGTGGAAAAGTGGGGCTTTATCGACAAAAATTATAAAATCCCGACTCAAAGCGAGCTCGACAGCCTGCTTAAAAACGTCGATTACAAAAAAATTACCGTAAACGGCGATACTGCCGTAGTTCCAAACGGTATGAAGCTCGATTTGGGAGCTGTCGCCAAGGGCTACGCCGCCGATAAGTCAAGGGGAATTCTGAGCAAATCTGGCGTGAAATCGGCTATTTTGAACCTCGGCGGAACCGTCCTTGCCTACGGAAAAAAGCCGAACGGCGAAAACTGGAAGGTCGGCATTACCGATCCCGAAAACAATGAAAATTATATGGGAGTTTTGGAGTGCGCCGACAAAACCGTGGTGACTTCGGGCAATTATGAGCGGTGCTTTGAGAGTGGCGGCAAGCGTTACTGTCATATTATAAACCCGAAAACAGGCTGTCCTGCCGACAACGGCGTGACCTCGGTGACGGTAATCTCGCCCGACGGCACAAAAAACGACGCGCTCTCAACCGCCCTGTTCGTAATGGGCGCTCAAAACGCGTCGGAGTTTATTAAAAATAAGTGCGGCGATATGGACTTCATAATCCTCACCGCCGACAAAAAGGCGTACATAACAAAGGGGATAGAGGACAGCTTTAGTTTGAAGAATAGTGAGTATGAAATAACGGTTGTTTAGAGTTTAATGTTTAGAGTTTAGAGTTTAATTCTAAAGCCTCCCCCATAGCTTGCGCGATGGGGGAGCCTTTAAATTGGGTGCAAGCTTCATTAAACTCTAAACTCTACTATCCAAGCTCCCAATCCGGAATATATTCCTCTGTCGCGGAGGACAAATCTTGGGTAAAGCCGTCGAGTTCAAGGTCGAACAGCACGCGCTTTACCTTTTCATATTCCCTCTTTGTAATCTTCCGCCCGAGCTTCGGATCGTTTTTGACCTCGCCCCACGGAACGTATTGGCACATCAGGCTGACAAGGATTTGGCTGTCAAACTCGCGCTTTAGTATGTTCAGCACCTCAATGCTGTTCCTCGTGTGGGCAGGGAGGATTAGCTGCCTCACGATAACTCCGCTTTTCATAATCCCGTCGTCGTCAAATTCCGGTTCACCGACCTGGAAAATCATTTCCTTAATCGCGGCGAGGGCGGTGTTGACATAATTCGGAGCGGACGACAGCTTTACCGCGAGCCTGTCGTCGCTGTATTTAAAATCGGGCAGGTAAATGTCCACCAGTCCCGACAGCATATCGAGAATTTTAGGCGAGGTGTAGCCGCTGCAGTTATAAACCACGGGTACGCTCGGCTTGTATATTTTCAGACTTTCCGCAACGGCAGGTGCAAAGTGGTCGGCTGTCACCAGATTTATGTTGTGAACACCGAGCTTTTCAAGCTCCTCGTAGCACTTCGCAAGCTGATTTACGGTGAGGGTAACGCCCTTTTGCGTCGAGGAAATCTCATAGTTCTGGCAAAATTTGCACCGCATTGTACAGCCTGAAAAAAACACCGTACCGCTGCCCTTTGTACCGCTAAT
>ONPH01000188.1 GCA_900319655.1 uncultured Eubacteriales bacterium | reverse complement strand
ATTTCGCGCAGGTTATGTCGGACGGAGTAATCACTCTTGAAACCGCCCGAACCGCCCTTGACCGTCTCGAAATTGACGAGCTTGGCCTCGACCAAAACGACAGGCGAATGTTAGAGGCGATTATAAAATTTTACAACGGCGGCCCTGTAGGGCTCGAAACCTTAGCCGCCGCAATCGGTGAGGAAGCCGTGACAATCGAGGACGTTTACGAGCCGTACCTAATGCAAATCGGCTTTTTAAGCAGAACTCCGCGCGGCAGATGCGTAACCGCCGAAGCCTGCCGCCACCTCGGCTACGAATTCCCCAAGGGCGCGGTAAACGGCGCGGTTACTCAACCAAACCTCTTTGATAATTAATTATGTAGGGTTCGGTCTATTTAACAATTCCTTTTAACCGTAGGGGCGGACCCATGTGTCCGCCCGTGAGCAGACGTATATCTTCGTCTGAAGGTTTGATTATATACGCAAACTCTTAACTTGATTTTAGGAAGATTTATAATGAGATTATCTCAAAACTGGAAAGATTATGAGCTTATAGATACCTCCGACGGCGAACGCTTGGAACGCTGGGGAGATATAATATTAATCCGTCCCGATCCGCAGATTATCTGGTCAACGGGTAAGAAAAATCCGCTCTGGAAAAACGCCCACGCGCGTTACCATCGCTCAAACAAGGGCGGCGGCTACTGGGAGCAGTACAAAAAAGTTCCGCAGCGCTGGACGATAAACTACGGCGACCTTGTGTTTAACATAAAGCCCATGGGCTTTAAGCACACGGGAGTTTTCCCCGAGCAGGCGGTAAACTGGGACTTTGCGGCTAAGAAAATCCGCGAGCAAAACCGTCCGCTAAAGGTGCTTAATTTGTTTGGCTACACCGGCTGCGCAACGCTGTCGTGTATGAACGCAGGCGCTTCTGTCTGCCACGTTGACGCCTCGAAGGGTATGGTGCTCTGGGCAAAGGAAAACGCCCAGTCGAGCGGTATCGCGGACAAGCCGGTGCGCTGGCTGGTTGACGACTGCGTAAAATTTGTGCAGCGTGAAATCCGCCGCGGAAACCATTACGACGGAATTATTATGGATCCCCCATCCTATGGCAGAGGTCCGGGCGGAGAGGTCTGGAAGCTCGAAGAACAGCTTTATTCGCTTGTAAGCCTGTGCAGGCAGGTTCTTAGCGACAACCCGGTTTTCTTTATACTCAACTCCTACACAACAGGGCTGAGCCCTGCTGTAATGCAATATTTGCTCGGCGTGCTGCTTCAAAGCAAATTCGGCGGCAAGGTGTCGAGCGACGAAATCGGACTAAAGGTGACCGACACGGGTTTAATATTGCCGTGCGGCTCAACCGCAATCTGGGAGAATTAAAATGAATTTTATTTCTATACAGAACGTGCGGTTTTCCTATGACGACATCGAGGAAACAAAAAATCCCGTTTACGCTGTAGACGGCGTTTCACTCGAATTCGAAAAAGGCGGTTTTACGGCTGTAATCGGCCACAACGGCTGCGGAAAATCCACGCTCGCAAAGCACCTCAACGCAATGCTATTGCCGGACAGCGGCAAGGTGTATGTGGACGGTGACGATACATCTGACGAAAACAAAACTTACGATATACGCGAAAAGGTTGGTCTTGTCCTGCAAAATCCCGACAACCAGCTTGTAGCCTCAATTGTCGAGGAGGACGTTGCCTTCGGCCCCGAAAACCTCGGAATTGAGCCTGCCGAAATCCGCAAAAGGGTGGACAGCGCCCTAAAGGCGGTCGGTATGTACGATTACCGTATGCATGCGCCGTACAAGCTTTCGGGCGGACAAAAGCAGAGAATCGCAATCGCAGGCGTGCTCGCGATCGAGCCGCAGTGCATTGTGCTCGACGAACCAACCGCAATGCTCGACCCAAGCGGCAGGGCAGAGGTAATGAATACTCTTATTAAGCTCAACCGCGAAATGGGTATCACCGTTATCTTGATCACCCACTTTATGGAGGAAGCTGTTTTGGCTGACCGCGTGGTGGTTATGGACGGCGGCAAGGTGCTCACCCAGGGAACTCCCGACGAGGTTTTCTCTCAGGTGGAGCTGCTCAAAAAGCACAGGCTCGACGTTCCGCAGGCGGCAGAGCTTGCGTTCAGATTAAAGGGACGCGGAGCGAATATTGACAAAATCCCCCTCACAGCGGAGAATTGCGTAAAAATGCTCGGGGAGGTGCTTGGATGAGTGAAATTCTCGAGTTAAAGAACCTCGGCTTTGTTTACGGACAGGGCACGCCGTTCGAAAAACGCGCGGTTGATAACGTAAGCCTTAAAATCAACAAGGGCGAGTTTATCGGCGTCATGGGACACACGGGCTCGGGCAAAAGCACCCTTATGCAAATGCTGAACGGGCTAATACGCCCGTCGGAGGGACAGATTTTGCTCGACGGAAAGGATATCTGGG
>ONPH01000141.1 GCA_900319655.1 uncultured Eubacteriales bacterium | reverse complement strand
AAGGTTTCCGTTCTTTACATTGACCTTGCAAGTACCCGACTTTGAGCCGGACTTCGCCGTGATAGTAGCGGAACCGGCTGCCTTGGCGCTGACGATACCGTTAGCATCGACCGTGGCTACGTTTGTATTCGAGCTTGACCATGTAACGTTAGAAACGTCGTAAGCCGTGATAGCAAGCTGAGTGCCGTTATAGATAGTATTGTTTGTGTTTGAAAGCTTAAGAGTAGCTACAGGGGTGGGAGCAGGTGCGGTGGCTTTAACAAAGTCGCGCCTTACGTATCCGGTTTTGTTTGTAGTCAGCTCTTTAATCTGATACCAATCGGTATTGTAAAGCTTACCGTCGGTAAAAGTGACCTTTGTGTTAATTCTCATCTGCGTTACTATCGCGTAGTTTGTGCCTGCGCCTGCACGCAGGTTCACATAGTCGTCAGATATGTAGCCACTGCCGCCTGCTGTGGGCGTGGGGTCTGCGGCGCTTGCAATTACGGGGAAAGCCGCCGTAAATACTGACAACATAACAATGATTGACAGAAAAACGCACAATGACTTTTTCATGGTTTTTGTTTTCATTTTTACACCTTCAATCAAAAATATGTAATTTAGAACAAATTATATTATAACATAAAATTGCTTTTTTTGCAATTATTATCACCCGGGAAATTATTACATTTTGCCGTTACGGAAAATCTTGGGAGAAATAACCTTGACGTAAAACATTACCAATGTCGTGAGCGATTTGTCATAAAACAGCAATAAAACGTTTCCGAGTATTAAGAACAAATACGGCATATATATGCCGAAAACGGTGTATTCCTCTGCCGGAATTCCGAGTACAAAGGTTGTAAAGAAGAACGCCGCTACCGCCGCCGCATTGAATACCGCGAACTTTAATACCCAAACCAGTACTTTATTTTTTATCTTGCTTTCAAAAATATTTTTAAGTATCGGATAATAGCCGAACAGTGCTATAAAAAATACAACTGCCTCTTTATCCCCTGCAAGGAACGACGAAAGAATTGATACGACAGCATAAACTCCGAGCGCCCATTTGCAGTTGTATTCAATCACAATCGACACAAGCAACGCGCCTGCGAAAATCGGCAGAGCGTATGTTCCTATCGGAATAAACGACGTAAGCAGCATCAAAACCGTCGAAATTGACGCTATAAGGGCGCAATAGGCGATTTTGAAGGTCTTTTTGTTAACGGAAGTTTTCTTCATAATCAGCAGGACCTGCAGCAGCTGCATAAACAGTCTGCACACATAATTGCCGAACAAATATCACAAACTGAACAAGCGGTCGAGTTTACGTTCGGGTTTGTCGTGTATCCGCCGTAATTGTAAGCACGCTGGTTGTTCATATTGTTAACCGCGGTACGGTATTCAGCATTGTTCGGATCCATATTGCAGGCGGTGTTAAAGTAGGTGTTAGCCTGCTCGTTAAAGCCCCTGCGGTACGCGCACATTCCCATCAGGAAGTTCCACTCGGCGTCGCGCTCGCTTATTGGCGCTTCGTTTAGAATTCTTTCAGCCTCGTTAATCATATTGCGCTGAATATAAATTCTTACGCTGTAATATTTAGAATTTTGGGCGTTATAAGAATTATAAGAATTGTAGCCGCCTGCACTCTGCGAGCCTGTTCCCTTTCCCTTTTGACGCATTTTATTAATTTCGTCATACGCCTCGTTAACTTCCTTCATTTTCTGCTCAGCAACGTCCGCAAGAGGACTGTCGGTGTAGTTATCGGGATGGTACTTTTTGGCAAGCTCTCTGTATGCCTTTTTAATTTCTTCATCTGTCGCGCTTGGAGATACTCCGAGCACCTCATACGGATTGTTCATTTTTAACCTCCTGCCGATTGTTCAGCACGGCGTTTTGTTTGTTCGGAAAGCCGTATAACATCATATTGTCAATAATCGGCTTAAAATCTATAATATCGAGCAAATTGTAAGCGTCGTACGCACGTGCGAGCGATTGACTTAATACGGAGTTTATATAGTCTTTATCGTTGATATCCGCCTTGATGAACGGATTAAAGTTGCCCGACTTTTTGTCTTTTTCGTAATCATCTGCAGCGTCGATAAGGTATACCCACCTGCCGATTTGATAACCGAATTCACTTAAAACTCTCTTTTGCAAATCGTTTCCGCCTTCGAGAGCGGCTAAATCTGAAATCATTTTTGCCGTTGGATTTGCGGCTTTGTCAATCGTCACAAGCTGGCAGGAAGATTTTTCATCATTTCACTGACGATAATTTCAATCTCAGGGAAACGCCTTGCGGCTTTCTTTTGCCGTCTGCCGAAAAACGGCTTGACTATTTTTAAGGCAATTCGCTTGAAAAATCCGCTGTCGTCGATATCGTCAACGACCTTATAGTAAGCGGAAATTACCGAAAGCGCGGAAGCCTTGCTGTAGGCGTTGTCCTTGCAATCGGCAAACTTGCACTTTTTAAGCGGATTGAACTTGCACCGTCCGTCAGAAAAACCGGTACAGGAGCGCTTTAGCGACATAAGCAGGATTGCGTAAAACGTACAGTCGTAGCTTAGAATAAGCCGCGTCAAAAAGCCGTAGTCTCTGCCGAGTTGCTTGCAAAGACCGCAGTAAACCGACTTATACGCTTCGTATTCTTTAACCTTTAGCTCATCCTTGTGGATTTGAAGATAACCGAACACCAGCCTGCTCCTTTTTGCCTTAATTTAAATATTATACAATATTAATGCAAATTTTTCAATAGTTTGACAGGATTAGTCGGATTTTTCTTTAATAGAAAATAAACAAGATTTATCTGTGATAACATATAAAAAAAACAAAACGGTGGTCATTATGAACGTCTACGACTTTGATAAAACTATTTACAGCGGCGATTCTACCGCGGATTTTTACATTTTTTCGCTGAAAAGGCACAAAAAAATAATCACCCTTGCCCCTTCGCTTTTGGGCTCGGTGATTAAGTTTTATGTGTTCAAAAAAGGCACAAAGACTGACTTTAAGCAGGTTATGTACCGTTTTTTGCGCTATTGTGATATAGACAAAGATGTTAATGATTTTTGGGAGATTAACCAAAGCAAAATCAAGAAATATTATCTTAAACAAAAGCGCGATGATGATGTTATAATCTCAGCCTCGCCCGAGTTTTTGCTTGAACCGATTATCAAAAAGCTCGGTATCGGCACGCTTATGGCTTCACGCGTTGATAAACACACAGGGATTTATAACGGCGTTAACTGCCACGGAAAAGAAAAGGTTCGCAGGTTTTACGAGGTTTTCCCCGACGGAAGGATTGACGAGTTTTACTCCGACAGTTACAGTGACTCTCCCCTTGCGGAAATTGCGGACAAGGCGTTTATGGTTGACGGCGAAAAAGTGACTAAATGGGTATTTAAATAAAAATCAGCTCCTCAAACGAGGAGCTTTTCTTTTTGGAATGCGGCCTAATTACATCCGCAATTAAACTTGGGAGAAGTGCCGAATTCTTCCTCGGCGGTCGCGGGCGGATAGAACGAATCTCCGGGAAAATCAATCTTGCTGAATGCTTCGCACGGGTCGTCGCTCTGGTCGGTGCACTCCTTACGCGGAACGCAGAAATCGTAGGTCGGGATTGTAAGCTGTACGCTCCTGCTGAGCTGGATGATTGAAAAAACACCGAGAGTGGTCAATACCTGCTGAGATGTTGGGGCAACAAGGTCTCCGCCGAAGAATTCGGTTACGTTTTCGGGAACAAACGGCAGAATAACCGGTGTAGTAACAGGCGACAAGCCCGAAGCGAGTACCATGGGATAAGATACCTGAACCTCGGCTCTCGGCAGTGTTCCGCTCTCCGCTGTGCAGCAGTTGAACTCCGCGGGATCGATTGCCGCAGCGATATCGTCGCTTGAAAAGCTCTTTACGTTCGCGTCGCTTCCGTAAAGAACTGCTCTCTTTGAATAAACGGCGAGACCTGTTACACTTGTAGGCGCGCTTCCTGCGGCTGTGTAAAGCTCAACGAATACCGCGAAATAAAACGCGACGTCTACCGAATAATAACCCCTGTGAAATGCAACGCTGTCAATATTCACGGTTGAAGTAAGCACGCTTGCCCTTGTTACTCTTGCGGCTGTCGCGGTTTCTACAAGCTGCTGATCCTCATCAGTAAAGAACACTGTTAAATCCCTGATGCAATCCTTTGCTCCGCAGCTGTCATAAATTCTGTCAACATCTACGCAAACCGGCTCGAACTCCGGAGCGCTGTCCAAATCGTTTTTATAATCTGTTTGCTGTGTCTCCATAGCTTCAGATACTTCCGACATAAAAATACCTCCATAATAAGTATTTACAGGCTTTGCAACACTGTACAATACATTTTATGGAGGTGTTGTGTTTTGGTGATTATGCAGAGTATTTTTGAAGAACTTTTTTGAAATTATCGCGTACTGCCTTGTTATCAGAGGCGGTATAGTTTGTTAAGGAAACAAAAATCTCAGATTTATCGGTGTTATACGAAAGTATTGAACCGAAGGCGTCGTACTTGCCGTTAATAAAGGCTGTTTTGCCGTTCATCTTAACTCCGAAGCCGTAGGAGATTTTGTTGTCCTTAATCCCTGAAACCTGATTTGAGAACATTAACTTAAATGACGCAGGTGTCAGCACCTGATTATTAAGCAATCCGTCAGTCCATTTGAGCAAGTCGGAAACATTGGAAATCATCCCGAAAGCCGAGTAACCCACGCCTTTATAGTTAAGGCTCTTTGTATTGGCGGCTTTATCATATGCTAAAGCCGTTTTTTCGTCGGGCTCAAAGCTTGAGCTTCCCATGCCGAGCGGCGCAAATATCGCGATTTTCAGGTAGTCGGCGTATGACATTCCGCTTGCCTGCTCGATTATCTCTCCCAAAAGGAAGTAGTTGCTCTCGGATTCGTCAAACTTTGTACCGGGTGCAAAAATCAGCTTTTGAGAAAAAATCCAGTCGAGGATAAGCTTTTTATTTTCTTTTGCGAAATTATCTTCTTTTACTTTTTCGTCGAGGTCTCCTATGAGATAGTTTGACGGCGTAGTGATATCGTTATGCAAAACGTAGGTGTTTATACCCGACGTCATATTCAAAAGCTGTTTGACGGTTACCTTTCCGCCTGCTTCGTAATCGGGGAAATATTTGTCGAGGGTATCGTCAAGGCTGAGCTTCTTTTTCTCGGAAAGCATAAGCACCGCGGCTGCGGTAAACTGCTTTGTAATACCTCCGATGTAGAAACGTGTATTGATTGAATTGTCGATATGCTTGTTGCTGTTAGCTGCGCCCTTTGAGCTGAGATACTCAAAGTCGTTGCCGAGCTTCATATAAATTGTGCCGTTAAAGTTTTTCGCCTCAACGATTTTGTCAAACTGCGAGATAATCTCGCCCGACTTTTTCTTAATCGCAACATAGTTATAGCCTTGACCGTCTGCGGAGTCCTTTGTTGCCGGAGCTGCTGTGGTCGGTGCGACGGTTGCAGGAGCGGTCGTTGCCTGAGTTGCAGGCTCTGTTTCAGATTCTTCACCCGAGTTACATCCGCACAACAGCGCTGAACCGGTAATCAGCAGACATAACAATATACTTATAGGTTTTAACAAAACAAATCACCTCTGTACGGTTACCG
>ONPH01000139.1 GCA_900319655.1 uncultured Eubacteriales bacterium | reverse complement strand
GTAATTAAATTATACACCAACTGCGAGAGGTTTCATAGCCTCTCGTATTTTTTTGCAAAAAAACTGGCCCAAAACTCTTTCAAGTTTTGAGCCAGCCCCCTTTAAAATGCATATCAAACGTTTCCTATAATTAAACTCTCAACTCTTAACTCTAATCTCTAAACTTTAATCCTGCGGCTTTCTCTCACTCCTAAAATTCCGCCGAGCGCACCGCCGAGCAGTGCCGCGGCAAATCTGATTAAGCTAAGAACCGACAGGGGAGAGCCGATGTTTATCAAACCGCCGACTGTGATTATCAAAAACACCGCAAAGCCGGTGATTAAGCCGACGATCAGCCCTGCGCCTCGGTTTAGCTTTGCCGAGATAAATCCGCCTGCGAGCGTTCCGAGAGCCGTTGCGCCGAGCATTATGTAGCTTAGCACGTCACCGAACAGCTTTTTGGTTGTAATCATAACGAGAGATACAATGCACAAAAGAATAATCTGAACCATAACGGCGCAGAGCGTGCCAATCAGCACTGACTTTATCAATAATTTTTTATCGGACATAAAAACACCCCTGAATATAATCTGCTAAATTATATTCAGGGGATTTTTAATTATTCAGCTTTGTCGTCCTTATCCTTCTTCTTGAATAAAGAAAAGCTCTTTTTCTCGGTCTGCTCAGCAGGTTTCTCCTTAACGGTATCAACCGTAGAAATGCACCACTTTTTGAACTTCATCTTAACTCTGTCTGAGCCTGTCTCGATGATAATAGCGTCCTCGTCGTCCTTGATGGCTACGATTCTGCCCATAATTCCGCCGATTGTTGTAATTTCATCACCGATTTCAAGCGAGTTTCTCATCTGAGCTTCTTCTTTTTTCTTTTTTGAGTTAGGTCTGATGAGGAAAAAGTAAATAGCCGCGATAATTGCGCCGTAGATGAGGATCATCATCCACATACTGTTTCCGCCGCCGAAAAGTCCGCCCAGACCGCCTGCAGCCTGTTCACCGTCTGCAAGTATAGGTAAATTAAAATTCATTATTGTCCTTCCTTTCTCACAATTAAAATGATTATATCAAATTTATGCTATGTATGCAAGTGTTTTTTGCATTTTTCTTAAATTCTTGTGCCGAGTATTTCGATATTCTGCTTGTAAAACTCCCCAAATGTACCGTTGTCAAGGTGATTGCGGATAATTTGCGTTAGGTTGTTGTAGAAGTAGAGGTTGTGCATTACCATTAAGCGCATACCGAGCATTTCTCCGCTTTTCAGCAGGTGGCGGATATACGCGCGCGAGAAGTTTTGGCAGGTGGGGCAGTCGCAGTGAACGTCGAGGGGCAGCTCGTCAAGCTCGTATTTTGCGTTGTTCAGGTTGCGAATACCTTCAAAGGTAAACGCCTGACCGTGCCGCGCGTTGCGGCTGGGCATTACGCAGTCGAACAAATCAATTCCTCTCGCGACCGATTCGAGGATATTCGCAGGAGTTCCCACGCCCATAAGGTAGCGGATTTTGTCCTTCGGCGCGTAGGGCTCGACCTGTTCAATAATCTCGTACATAACCTCGGTCGGCTCGCCTACGGCAAGTCCGCCGATCGCGTAGCCGTCAAGGTCAAGCTCTGCAATCTCCTTCATATGATTAACGCGCAAATCCTTGTATGTACCGCCCTGATTAATGCCGAAAAGCTTTTGCTCCTTGTTGATTGTGTCGTCGAGCGAGTTTAGGTAATTCAAACGCTCCTTGCACCTTTCCAGCCAGCGCGTGGTGCGGTTTACGCTGTCCTTTGTATATCCGTAGGGGGAGGGGTTCTCAACACATTCGTCAAACGCCATAGCGATTGTCGAGCCGAGGTTCGACTGAATGTTCATACTCTCCTCGGGCCCCATAAAGATTTTTCTGCCGTCGATGTGGGAGTTAAAGTAAACGCCTTCCTCCTTGATGTTCCTAAGCTTTGCGAGCGAGAACACCTGAAATCCGCCGCTGTCGGTGAGGATTGGACCGTCCCAGCGCGTGAACTTGTGAAGTCCGCCGAGGGCTTTAACGTTGCCGTCGCCCGGTCTGAGGTGCAGGTGATAGGTGTTGCAAAGCTGAACCTGGCACTTTATATTTTTGAGGTCAAGGGCAGACAACGCGCCTTTAATCGCACCGCAGGTCGCGACGTTCATAAACGCAGGAGTTTGAAAAGTGCCGTGAGGCGTGACAAACTCACCCCTGCGAGCGTGCCCTTCTGTCTTAATAAGCTTAAACATATTTCCTCCAAAGAATTATAATACAGCCATAGCGTTACACGAATTTATGGACGCAGGATATAAGCGGCGCAGAGTGTACGCCGCTTAAAATAAATCGCTGTGTGTGCCGGTACGGGTGAGATACAAAATCAGCTCATTTTCATATTTTTCGTAAATTAGCAGCCAGTCCGGAGTAATATGACATTGGCGACAGCCGGCATAATCAATTGACAGCGAATGGTCTTTGTATTTTGGTTCAAGTGTTTCTCCGTCGGAAAGCTTGCGTACTACTTCCTTAATCAGTTCAATTTGATAGCCGCGTTTTTGAATCCGCCTCAAATCCTTTTGAAACCGTGAAGTAGGCTTGATACGATACTTCATGCGAGCAGCTCCTCAAACATTTCGTCAACATCATCATAGGTTTTTCCTATTGACGGATTGTTTTTCATTCTCTGAACTTCGGCTATTGCCTCGCGTGTTTCTTTGTTGGGATTGTCCGCGGTAATCTCAAACGGAATCGAGTGCTGTCTCAGTGCCTGACGAATAAAAATGTTGATTGCCGTTGATAAATCCATTCCAAGCTCAGCGAACAGCTCCTGTGCCTGCTTTTTGATATCCGCGTCTATACTTATATTTGTACTAACCTTTGCCATAATATCAACTCCTATTTTAATCTACTAATATTATATATCTATTATGTTTAGATGTCAATACATTATGCGCATAAAATGCTTATAAAATGCACATAGCGTCCCCGAATGAGAAAAATCTGTAACGTTCCTCGACCGCTGTTTTGTAGGCGTTCATAATGTTGTCGTAGCCTGCGAATGCCGATACAAGCATAATTAGCGTGCTTTCGGGCAGGTGGAAGTTCGTGATGAGTCCGTCGAGAACCTTGAACTCAAAGCCGGGGTAGATGAAAATTTCCGTAAATCCCTCGCAGGGAACTACCTCGCCGTGTTCCGCGGCAACGCTCTCGAGAGTTCTGCACGAGGTTGTGCCGACCGCGATAACGCGCTTTCCGCTTTGCTTTGTTTTCTTAATCAGCTCGGCGGTTTCTTCGGGAACCTCGTAATGCTCGCTGTGCATTTTGTGCTTTGTAACGTCGTCAACCTTTACCGGACGAAATGTTCCCAAGCCGACGTGGAGTGTGACGTAGGCAATGTTTACACCCTTCGCCCTTATTTTGTCCATCAGCTCCGTGGTAAAATGCAGTCCTGCCGTGGGAGCGGCGGCAGAGCCGAGCTCGTGGCTGTAGACGGTCTGGTATCGCTCCTTGTCCT
>ONPH01000138.1 GCA_900319655.1 uncultured Eubacteriales bacterium | reverse complement strand
TTTCCTATATTAATGAAAACTACAGCCGCGAAATTACGCTTGATGAGATTTCTTCAATTGTGAACCTTTCGCCGTCGTATTTTTCAAAATACTTTAAGAAGGTTACTCAAACCAGCTTTTCGGAATATCTCGCAAATCTTCGTCTTGAAAAAGCCATCAGGGATATGCTCGACAACAACACCTCGGTATCTGCCGCGGCGCTCAAAAACGGCTTTGCCAACGTAAAGTCATTCATAACCCAGTGCAAAAAGGTCTACAACTGCACTCCGGCGCAGTACAAAAAGAGAATTACCGAGAAAAACGTAAAGGTAAAAACCCACTAACCGTGATTTATATACATATATAACGCTTTCTCAGCGGCAGCTTTCGGGCTGCCGCTTTTCCTTTGTTATGCCGATTGTGTAATAATTGCCGTAAATACCACGTATAAATATTACAAGCTTGTAACCAAACGGTTACAAACGGTGGTTTTTTAAATTCTTGCAAATTGACCATAAAAATGCAGGATAATTTTAAAATGAAGCTTCAAAAATAATTCTAAAAAGAAAATATAGTTAATATTGTTGTAAGAGTTGCACAAAAACCAAACTTGTTTTTAGGTTGACATTACCAAAGACCGAGGCTATAATGTCGAACAACGCGAACAGGTTTTGCGGAACAATCCTTCAAAACCGTCTGCGAAAAGGTATTTATGAAAAGATTTTTGTTACAACAAGGCATAAGGCGAAGCTGCTCACCTAAGCGGTGCGGTATTGCCTTAACAAAAAGGAGTAGTAATTATGACTGACAATGGTTTGAATTTCAATCATATAAAGTCAGCGGGCGCACTCTTGCTCGCGGCATTGATTGTACTCGGCTCGGTTCTCACAGTTGCGGCTGCGGCTGCAGTTCCTGCCGAAAAGGCAGAGATCGAGAACAACGTCGCAAACAGCATGGTTTATAACAACCTCACCGACGACGGCACATTCCACGTGCTCTCAGCGCACGAGGTAAGCGTAAAAAACAACGGAGTTATCAAAAAGATTGTCGTTTCGGGCGGCACGGTTGCCGACGCGTTAAATCAGGCAGGCGTTAAACTCGGAGAAAACCAGATTTCCGTTCCCTCGGCTTCAACCGAGATTAAATCCGATACAGACATCGTTATCTTAAACGCCAAGAAGGTTTCGCTCACAGCCGACGGCAAAACTCAAAATGTTCTGCTTCCTTACGGCAAGGTGGGCGAGAGTATCATCCTTGCCGGTATCAGACTTTCGCAGGACGATATTCTCAGCGTTGACTGCAACACCAAGGTTGACGACATCAGCGAGCTTTCAATCAAGCGCGTTATCTATAAGAACGTAAGCGTTACCGAGGCAGTTCCCTTTGAAAGTAAAAAGGAGAACTCGGACGAAATCGACCTCGGTGACTCAAAGCTCAAGACCAAGGGCGTTGACGGCGAAAAGCTTGTAACCAAAAGAGTTAAATATATCGACGGCGAAAAGGACGATGAAAAGGTTATCTCCGAAAAGATTACCAAAAAGCCCGTTGACGAGGTAACTCTCGTCGGAACAAAGGGCGCGGCTTCGGCAGGCGGCGCAGGAACCTTCACCGATGAAAACGGCGTTAAGGTTTCTTACAGCTATAAGCTGACCGGCTCGGGAACAGCATATACAGCTCCTGCAGGCGCACTTACCGCTTCGGGACACGAGGTTTACGAGGGCGGCGTTGCGGTTAACCCCGCGCTGATTCCCTACGGTTCAAAGCTCTACATCGAGACAACCGACGGCATCTTTTCCTACGGCTATGCTACAGCGATTGACACAGGCGGAGCGCTTATGGACGGTTCGGCAATCGTTGACCTGTTCTATTTCTCGCTCGACGACTGCTACAGCTTCGGCAGACGCGACGTAAATGTATATGTATTGTAATTGCCGCAAACACGGCGCTTACATAAATAAGTAATTTTGAATTGTGTGTTTTTTAGAAAATGATTGATTTATTCAAAATTATGATGTATAATGGGTGATGTCAATTTGGCGTCACCCATTATATTTCTTCGGAAAGGAACGTATATATTATGAAAAGGATTTTTGCCGCGCTTCTCTGCGCAGGTTTAATTATGGTATTCGCGTCAGGCTGTTTCGGCGGTCAGCAGACCAATCAGGCGGACGTTGCCACAGGCGACGAGGCGAGAAGCCTTGAAGCAGCAGATTATAATAACGACTTCGAGGGACTTTGCAATTACTTTGCAGCTCACGGATACATCAACCCCAAGGACGAGACAAAAGCTACCGATATGGACTTGTCACTTGTCGGCGCAAAGGCAGGCAAGAAGTTCACGGCGGTTAGAATTGATGATAAGGATGTCAAGAACATCACAATCGAGCTCTATGAGTTTAATACAGGAGAGAACAAATCAACGGCGGACGAGATTATCGCTTCTGTAAAGAGCAACGGCACATTCTCAATTTTGAATTTGCCCGAGGTAAAAGCGTATCTGTCAGACAACGGAAAGTTTATGATGATTTATACCGATAAAGGACTTGACGAGAAGAAAACCGATTCCGATAACTACAAGTGGCGCGAAGAGGTGCTCGAAAAGTTCAAGGCTTTTCATAAATAATTCGACAGCTGTTACGCCCTCCGTTTGGAGGGCTTTTTTGTTTAATCGAAAAAGCCGTAAACTGTTAAAATCATTGATTTGTACATTATTGCGGTGAACGGTGAAATTTTTCATACTATATATTGTGGTGAAAAATGAGCTTTTCCTAAATCGACCACAAATTAAAAGAAATTCCAAATTTATTTAAAATATTTCATAAAAACACTTGACTTTTCGGACTTAACGTACTATAATAGCATATGTTCGGTCAACGAAATCGGCTGATTTGAATGTTAAATATAAACAATCAAGAGCCGCTTTAGTTGTGTAAAGTGAACAAAGAACCTTGAAAATTGAACAATAAGGAAAACAAGAAACCCGTAATGACTTTGAGTGAGAATACTCAAGAAATTACAGTTAGTACAAACTAAAATGTACAGTAAATTCACGAACGTGTCAGTATGATAAGTTCTGGATAAAGAGATTAAAACTCTGAAAAATGATTTGAACACCGAAAGGCGTTGAGATACAAATTTTAGAGAGTTTGATCCTGGCTCAGGACGAACGCTGGCGGCGTGCCTAACACATGCAAGTCGAACGGAACTATTTTGACAGATTTCTTCGGAATGACGGATTTTTAGTTTAGTGGCGGACGGGTGAGTAACGCGTGAGTAACCTGCCTCTAAGAGGGGAATAACGTTCTGAAAAGATCGCTAATACCGCATAACATATTGAAGCCGCATGACTTTGATATCAAAGATTTATCGCTTAGAGATGGACTCGCGTCCGATTAGCTTGTTGGCGGGGTAACGGCCCACCAAGGCGACGATCGGTAGCCGGACTGAGAGGTTGAACGGCCACATTGGGACTGAGACACGGCCCAGACTCCTACGGGAGGCAGCAGTGGGGGATAT
>ONPH01000167.1 GCA_900319655.1 uncultured Eubacteriales bacterium | reverse complement strand
TTCGGCTTTGAGCGTTGCACAAAAGCGGATTTGAAAGGCGGCACACCTGAAGAAAACGCGCAAATTACGCGCGATATTCTCAGCGGAAAGCAAGGTCATATGCGCAACGCCGTGCTTATGAACGCAGGCGCGGCGCTGTATCTGTACGATAAGGCGGACAGCCTGAAAAGCGGCATAGCGCTTGCCGCCGAGCTGATTGACTCAGGCGCGGCGCTTAAAACACTCGAAAAGGTAATTGAAGTTAGCAACCGCCCCGAGGTGGAAGTATGACGATTCTCGACGAACTCGCTGAATACGCCAAACAGCGTGTCGCACGTGCAAGAAAAAATATTTCTCTTGAAGAATTAAAACGCCGCGCCTTTGCTCTGCCGCGCGGGAATTTTGAGTTTGAAAAAGCGCTGAAAAAGGACGGAATATCATTCATTTGCGAGTGCAAAAAAGCGTCGCCGTCCAAGGGCGTAATCGCCGCGGATTTTCCTTATCTTCAAATTGCGAAGGAATACGAAAGCGCAGGAGCAGATTGTATTTCCGTGCTGACCGAGCCAAAGTGGTTTTTGGGCAGCGACAGTTATTTGCAGGAGATTGCCGCGGCAGTAAATATCCCTTGCCTTCGCAAGGATTTTACCGTGGACGAATATATGATTTACGAGGCAAAGTGCCTCGGCGCGTCGGCGGTACTGCTTATTTGCTCAATTCTGAGCGAAAGGCAAATCAAAGAGTATTTGGAAATTTGCGATACTCTCGGACTTTCTGCGCTTGTAGAAGCTCACGATGAAAATGAAGTAAAAACAGCGCTTAACTGCGGCGCGAGAATAATCGGCGTTAACAACCGCAATTTAAAGGATTTCACCGTTGATACTCAGAACAGCCGCCGTCTCAGAAGGCTGATACCGAAGGACGTGATTTTTGTTTCGGAAAGCGGAGTAAAAACTCCCGGGGACGTGCAAATCCTGCGTGAAATAGGCGCTGACGCGGCGTTAATCGGTGAAACGCTGATGAGAGCCGCAGACAAAAAGCAAAAATTAAACGAATTAAGAGGTATATGATGACTAAAATAAAATTTTGCGGACTGACCCGTCCGTGCGATATACAAGCCGCCAATGAAATAAAACCCGATTACATCGGATTTGTATTCGCCCCAAACAGCAAACGGTGTGTAAGCTATAAGCAGGCGGTGGATTTGAAAAATCTTCTGAGCAAGGACATCAAGGCTGTCGGCGTTTTTCTGAACGAGGACATCAGTCAGGTTATTTCGCTGTTAAATCTCGGCATTATCGACGCGGCTCAGCTCCACGGCGACGAAAGCCCCGAGTACATCACACGAATTCAAAAAGAAACCGGCAAACCGGTTATTAAGGCGTTCCAAATTCACAGCGAGGCTGACGTTGCCGCGGCGGAGGAAACAATTGCCGACTACATAATTCTTGACGCCGGCACAGGCGAGGGAAAAACCTTTGACTGGAATTTGATTGATAATTTCAAAAAGCCGTATTTCCTCGCAGGAGGTCTTAACGCGGAAAATGTAACCGCCGCAATGCACAAGCTTCACCCATACGCGCTTGACGTGAGCACGGGAATTGAAACGGACGGCTTTAAGGATAAGGAGAAAATGGCGGAATTTGCCGCGGCTGTAAGAAAGGAAGAAGCAGAATGACAAACCCAAACGGACGATTCGGAATTCACGGCGGTCAGTATATTCCCGAAACGCTGATGAACGCCGTGATTGAGCTTGAAGAAGCGTACAATCACTATAAAAACGATCCCGAGTTTAACCGCGAGCTTGCAGAGCTTTTTAACGAATACGCCAACCGCCCGTCAAGGCTTTATTATGCCAAGCGGATGACGGAAAACCTCGGCGGTGCGAAAATCTATTTGAAGCGCGAGGATTTGAACCACACAGGAGCGCATAAAGTCAACAACGTGCTCGGTCAGGCGCTGCTCGCAAAAAAGATGGGAAAAACGCGCCTTATCGCGGAGACAGGCGCCGGTCAGCACGGCGTTGCCACCGCCACTGCTGCGGCTCTGCTCGATATGGAATGTGTTGTGTTTATGGGCGAGGAGGACACTATCCGCCAAGCGCTCAACGTATACAGAATGAGACTTCTCGGTGCAGAGGTCGTTGCAGTAAAAAGCGGAACGCGGACACTAAAGGACGCGGTAAGTGAAGCAATGCGCGAGTGGACAAACCGTATTTCCGACACCCACTATTGCTTAGGCTCCGTTATGGGGCCGCATCCGTTCCCGACTATTGTCCGAGACTTTCAGGCGGTAATTTCCAAAGAGATTAAGGAGCAAATGCTTGAAAAAGAGGGCAGACTCCCCGACGCCGTAATCGCCTGCGTGGGCGGCGGCTCAAACGCAATCGGAAGCTTTTATCACTTTATTGAGGATAAGGATGTAAGGCTTATCGGCTGCGAGGCGGCAGGCAGGGGAATTGATACCTTCGAAACCGCCGCGACTATTTCCACCGGAAGGCTCGGGATTTTTCACGGTATGAAATCATATTTTTGCCAGGATAAGCACGGACAAATCGCGCCTGTTTATTCAATTTCGGCAGGGCTCGACTATCCCGGCGTAGGCCCCGAGCACGCTAATCTTCACGACACAGGCAGGGCTGAATATGTCGCGATTACCGACGACGAAGCGGTTAACGCCTTTGAGTATCTCTCAAAAACCGAGGGCATTATTCCCGCGATTGAATCCGCGCACGCGGTCGCCTACGCTATGAAGCTTGCGCCCACGCTTGGTAAGGATAAAATTATCGTCATAACCGTTTCAGGCAGGGGAGACAAGGACTGCGCGGCTATCGCGCGTTACAGAGGGGAGGATATTTATGAGTAATATCGCAAAGGCTTTTCAAAACGGCAAGGCGTTTATTCCGTTTATCACCTGCGGCGATCCCGACTTGCAAACAACAGCGGCGGCAGTCCGCGAAATGGCGCAAAACGGCGCTGATTTGATAGAGCTAGGAATTCCGTTTTCCGATCCGACTGCCGAAGGACCT
>ONPH01000134.1 GCA_900319655.1 uncultured Eubacteriales bacterium | reverse complement strand
ACGTTGCCGCCGATATTTACCAAATAGGGGCTTGCGTAAATAAAATTCATAACCGGATGCGCCAGCACGCTTAGTCCGAGCGCCATCGGCAGAGTAAACATCATTGTCATTTTAAGCACGGTTTCAATCGAGGTTTTAAGCTCCGCCTTATTGCCCTTTGTATAAGCGCTTGTAACATTCGGCATCGCGCTTGAACCAAACACCTGCGTTACAGCGGTTACAAGCTGCATTAAGGTGAGTGACGCGCCGTAGCAGCCCCACAAACGGGTGTGAATAGTAAACCCATTGCCCTTGCCGCCGAAGAACACCTCGGGCGGATAATACGCCTTATACTGCTCAAACAACGCCTTGGCGTTTGTACCGGCGAGGTTAAAGAGCACGTTCTGAATAATTACCGCGTCAATCAGCGAACCAATACTCATTACGAGCGCTCCGCCCACGATAGGCAGGGCGGTTTTTACGATAATCGCAAAGGTCTCGCGCTTTTGCCTCGCGTCAACGGAGTTTTCAAGGTATTCCGCGGGAATTCCGTCGCCGCCGATTTTGTACTTTAACACAAGATAAAGGAACGAACAAAAGCTCGCGATTGAAATACCGCAGATATTGCCTGCTACGGAAAACGCCAGAATGGTGTTTTCCGCGTCAATATGGTTGTTGCCAAAGTTGATGAACAAAAAACTGCCGGTGGCGCGGTAGTGCTCCATACCGTACTTCATTATTAAAAAGGCGAACAATGCTCCCAAAACGAGCTTTACAACAGCCTCGATAACCTCCGAAACGGCGGTCGGGAACATATTTCGCTGTCCCTCGTAATATCCGCGGTAGATTGAAGTGAGGCAGCCGAAAAGAATTACCGGCGCCAACGCAATCATAGCGTAGATAGCGTACGGGGATTTTATGAAATAGAACGCGTAGGGAAAGCTTACCGCCACCATGGCGAGCATACATACAAGTCCGACAATAGCAAAAAGCGGAATTGAAATTCTGTGAACCAGCTTGACGTCTTTGTAACGCTTTTGCGTCATATTCTCGGAAATAAGCCTTGAAATTACAATAGGCAGTCCGCCTGTCGCTACGGTGAAGATTACGACAAAAACCTCGTAGGCATTGTTGTAAATGCCCACGCCCATTGACGCAAGACTGTCGCCGAACATTGAATAGATATCCGCTAAAATGACCTTGTCCAAAAGTCCGAAAACCTTGACAATAATCATACTGACGGTAAGTATGGCGGCGCCCTTTACAAAGGTTGAAGAAACGCTTTGCTCGGCATTTGCCACCGCGTTGTATTTTTTAGACAAATTAAATCACCTAATTAAAAATAGTTAAAAACGCGCGAATCAGCGCTGTTAAAAACAGCGCTGTCACGCATAAATATCAATAATAATTATTCTGCGGCTTCCTCAGCCTTTTCCTCTGCGTTTTCCTCGACAGCTGCTACAGCTTCCTCGGCGGAATCAATAACTTCCTCGGCAGCTTCTTCGGCTGCGGCAGCGATTGTCTCGTCCTCCTGAACGGCTTCCTCAACCTTATCCTCGTCGATTTTTGCGCCGCAGATGTTGCAGAACAGTGAGTTCTTCGGAACCTTAGCCTCGCACTGGGGACACTTCTTCTGCTCCATAAGATCGTCAAGGTGGTTGTTGATGATTTCAAGGTTTTCCTTGAGTTCCTTAATCTCAGCGATTGCAGCGTTAATCTCTGCGCTCATATCAACGCCGTGAACTCTCTCTTTGTAAGTGAACTTACCGAGATCCTTGAGCTTGTTATTGATGTCGCCTCTGATTTCGGCAGCGGTGAACTTATGTCTTGAAGCGTCGTAAACCTGCGCTGCTTTCTTGGAAACAGCCTCAGCGGCGGTTTTTGCGTTAACAACAACGTCGTCAAAAAAATCGTCAAATTTTCCCATGATTATCAACCTTTCATTTTGGGGATTTCTCCCTGGTTTTTTTGTTATTTCATAGTATAACACTATTGAATACAATAATCAACTCAAATTTTGCGTATAAAAAGCGTAAATTTCCTCTTTCCTTTTGAGTATTTCGTCAAATCTGTCGATGTACTCGTAGGGGAACTTAAAATTGAACACTCTTTTGAGGTAATCGGTACTGCTGTTTTTGAGTTTTGTCACTCCGCCCGAGCCGCAGGCGAGTATTGTGTGGGTTTCGTCCATAACATAGACGTTGTACAAGCTCTCGTAACCGCGCTTTGACCAGCCGACGTTTTCGAGATTGCCGACCATTCGCGTCTGGCGGTATAGATAGTACGGAATATAACTCTCGGAGATAAGCCTGCTTTGGGCGTATTCGAGCATTTTTTGAGCTCTAAGCGCCTCTTCCCTGTCAATAATTTTGCCGTCCTGCGTGAGGTTTGAGGCTCGCTTCATACATAGCGTGTGAACCGTAATACACTCGGCGTTCAAGTCTATCATTGAATCAAGCGAGGTTTGAAAGCTCTCTACGGTATCGGACGGAAGTCCTGCGATAAGGTCGGTGTTGATGTTGTCAAAGCCGCATTTCCGCGCCAAATCAAACGCCTGATAAAACTGCTCTGCCGTGTGCTTTCTGCCGATAGCCTTAAGAACTTCGTCGTTTACACTCTGGGGATTTATGCTGATTCTGCCGACGTTATTTTCTTTTAGAGAAATAAGTTTATCTCTCGTGATTGTGTCAGGTCTGCCTGCCTCTACCGTAAACTCGCGGCAGGTACTCATATCAAATTCGGAATTTACGACCGACAGCACGCGGTTCAATTGTTCGGCGCTGAGCGTTGTGGGCGTTCCTCCGCCGAAATACACGCTCTCGAGCCTGAGTCCGAGGTCTTTTGCCGCCTTTGCAGTCGCCTTAAGCTCCTCGCAAAGCAAATCAACGTACGGCTCAATCAGCTTTTTTGCGCGTTCAATTGAAGCCATTACAAACGAGCAGTAGCTGCACCTTGACGGGCAAAACGGAATTCCGACGTACAGGCTAAACGATTCGGGCTTTGAAAGGCTCAAAATCTTCCGCTCGTTCTGCTCGGTAATCCGCGCGAGCTCAGCCTTTTGTTCGCTTACGAAAAAGTCGTTTGTAAACCGCGACACCGCGCTGTCGATATCGCTTTCCTCGCTGATTTTCCTCAGCAGCTTTACAGGTCTTACGCCTGTGAGAAGTCCCCACGGCTGAGAGATTTGGCTGTAGTCACGGAGCATTTTGTACAGCATAGAAACCGTTGACAATTCATCGAGCGTATCGTCGTTTTTAATTTCAGCCTCGTCCTCTGCGAAAAAGTCGTTAATCTGCACTTTTACCGTGATTTTATCCGACAGCTCCGAAAAAACGTAAGGCGGCTTTACCTCGGAAAACTCCTTGTAAACGTTTATCTTTTCGTTCGGGAAAAACAGCCTTGTGAGGTTTTCGAGCTCAAACCAAAAGCGGTTGTTTTTTACGTACAGATTCATTTTACAAGCCCCTCATATATGGGTTGAACCTGCGCTCGTGCTCCAGCGTGGTGAACGGGCCGTGGCCGGGGATAACGGTGTAGTCGCCCTCCAAATTCTTTAATCTTTTAAGCGACTCGCAAATCATAACGTCGTCAAATATGAACACTCCGCAGCCGCTTGTGTGGCCGGGGGTGTAGAGATATGTTATTTCAGTCTCACCGAGCATAAACTTTTCGCCGTCGTCGAGCAATATATCCGCCGAAAAAGGCGTCATATCCAAAAAGTGCTTGGCGGTGAGATTGAGCGACGGATTGCTCAAAAATTCGCCGTTATGCTTGCCTGTCACAATCCTCGCGCCGAACATATCTGCAAGCTCCTTTGCGAAAAGAATGTGGTCGTAGTGGCCGTGGGTGAGCATAACATATTCAAGCTTTCCGCCGTCTGACTTAATCTGCTCGATAAGCTTTTGCGATTTTCCACCCGGGTCGACCACTGCGGACTTGCCTGTAGCCTTGTCGACGAGATACGAGCAGTTTGTCATAATCTCGGAAACGTGATAAACCTTAATATCAATCATATTTTTAAATCCTTAGTATCAATATCTATTGTAACAGGGCCGTCGTTTATGAGCGACACCTGCATATCCGCGCCGAAAACGCCCTTTTCAACGTGAATATCATTTCCGCTGACCACGCCGCAAAAATACTCGTAGAGCGGTTCGGCGGTTTCGGGACGAGCCGCGGCGATAAAGCTGGGACGTCTGCCGTGCGAGCAGTCGGCGTACAGCGTGAAGTTTGAAATTATCAGCGCCGAACCTCCGATATCCTTAAGCGAGAGGTTCATTTTGTCGTTTTCATCGGTGAAAATTCTGAGCACCGAAATTTTATCAGCAAGCAACTTGGCATGGCGTTCGTCGTCGCCCTGCCGGACACCGAGCAAAATCAGAAATCCGTTGCCGATTTTGCCGACGGTCTTGCCCTCAATATCCACCTGAGCGGACTTTACCCTTTGAACTATTGCTTTCATATCAGAGCCTCTTTATTTCTTCAATTCCGTTGATGTCGGAGAGCTTTGAAATTACTCCCCTGAGGTGGTTTTTGCCCATTACGTCGATGGTGACGGTGACAACCGCCCTGCCTGTTTTTAACTCGCGCGAATTAAGACTGTGAATGAAGATGTGCATTGTCGACAGCTTAATTGTAACGTCTGCAAGCAGACCTGTGCGGTCGGCGGCGGTGATTTGAAGCGTACTTCTGAACGCTTCGCCAACCTCGTCCTCCCAGTAGCAGTTAATCCAGCGTTCGGGCTCCTCGCACCTTGAAACGTCCTTGGGCACGTTGGTGCAGTTGCGCTTGTGGATAGAAACGCCGTAGCCGCGCGTAATGTAGCCGATAATCTCATCGCCGGGCAGAGGGTTACAGCAGTTTGAGAACTTGACGAGCACGTCGTCGTTGCCCTCAATTACAACTCCCGAGCTCGCCTTTGTGCGCTTAACGGGAGCCTGCGGAACGGTGATATTCTCGATATCCTTGGCGTAGGTCTTTTGATATTCTTCCTTTAGTCTGGGCATGATTTTCCAGAGCTGAATTCCGCCGTAGCCTACCGCGGCGTAGAAGTCATCGAGCGTATTGTACTGCTTTTTGATAGAAATGCTCTTGAAGAATTCGGGGTATTCGTCCTCGGTGAGGTTCATTCCCTGGCGCTTGAACTCACGTTCAATCATCGCCTTGCCCTCGACGATATTTTCGTCGCGCTTTTCATGCTTGAACCACTGGCGGATTTTCGACTTTGCCGAAGCGGTCTTGCAGATATCAATCCAAGCGCGGTTGGGGTGTTCCTCTTTGTGGGTGATAATCTCGCAAATATCGCCTGTTTTGAGGATATAGTCAATCGGAACGATTTTGTTGTTGATTTTTGCGCCTACCATGCGGTGGCCGACCTGGGTATGGATGAGATACGCGAGGTCAATCGGCGTCGAGCCCCTCGGAAGGCTCATAACGTCGCCCTTCGGGGTGAACA
>ONPH01000168.1 GCA_900319655.1 uncultured Eubacteriales bacterium | reverse complement strand
GATTAAAGTCTGTGCGAGTACCGATAATTATCCCTGACGCTGCTTATGCTTGGGATTTTCGCAGATAACGAGGATCTTACCCTTTCTCTTGATAACCTTGCACTTATCGCACATTTTCTTTACTGAAGGTCTGACTTTCACTAATAATCATTCCTTTCTTTTTTTTAAGTCGTTACATAGGTTTTACTTATGGTAATTGATAATTGATAGTTGATAGTTGATAATTTCGGGTCGCTTCGCTCCGATTTATATAATTCGGGTGCGGGTGTCCCGCCCTTAATTATCCATTATCCATTCTCAATTTTCAATTATAAAGAACTACTTGGATCTCCAGGTAATTCTGCCTCTGGTCAGGTCGTATGGAGACATCTCCACGGTAACCTTGTCGCCCGGCAAGATGCGGATGAAGTTCATCCTGAGCTTGCCTGAAATAACAGCTAATATCACGTGACCGTTTTGGAGCTCTACCTTGAACTGTGCGTTGGGCAGCGCTTCTTTTACGATACCTTCTACTTCAATAACGTCCTGTTTTGACATATCGTTAACCTCCGTTTTTGAAATTTCTTAAAATTGTTCTGATTTTCGGATTGGAGTCTGTCGAACCCTCATAAACCGTGTTTGTCGGGGCAAGGTGAATCAGCTTTTTGTTCTTGGGCTTTTGCACCTTACGCCGTTTGCCGTCCGCAATTTGCGCGTAAGCGCCCTCTACGCTGAGTACGACAAAGAATTTATCCTTATCGCGCCCTGCCGTTGCCCTTACAACGCTTCCCTTAACAATGTCCATATCATCACCTTATTCGCACAAGGTCAGAATTTTCGGACCGTCGGGGGTAATTGCAATTGTGTGTTCAAAATGAGCGGACAGCTTGCCGTCGAGCGTTTTAACTGTCCATTTGTCGCCCATAACGCGGACATAATGCGTGCCCTCGTTTATCATAGGTTCGATGGCGATAGTCATTCCCGGAATGAGCCTTGCGCCCCTGCCGGGAGTACCGAAGTTTGGTACGCTTGGGTCTTCGTGCAGTTTCGCACCTACGCCGTGGCCGACGTAATCTCGTACCACCGAGTAACTGCGAGTTTCAACATACCTTTGAACCGCGTTGCCGATATCGCCTATGCGGTTAAACGCGGCAGCCTGTTTAATTCCCTCATACAGGCTCTCCCTTGTGGCGTCGAGCAAAGCCTGCGCGTTCGCGCTGATTTTGCCGCACGGAAAGGTATAGGCGTTGTCGCCGTGATACCCCTTATAGTAAGCTCCAACATCAACGCTCACTATGTCGCCTTCCTCAAGGATTTTGTCCTTTGACGGTATGCCATGGATGACCACGTTGTTTACGGAAATACACGTGCTTGCAGGAAAGCCGCCGTAACCGAGAAACGAGGGAGAGGCTCCCTGTTTCTCGATAAAACTGCGGACAATAGTATCAATTTCAAGTGTCGATACGCCGGGCTTTACAGCCTCGCCTGCAACGCGTAACGCCTGCGCCGAGATACGGCAGGCGTCTCTCATTAACGAGAGCTCCCGCGCTGTTTTGACTGACACCATTCTTAAGCCTCGATTGCCTTAAGAACCGCCGCGGTTGTATCCGCTACGGTGTTCTGACCTTCTACGTTAACAAGCTTGCCCTGCTTACGGTAGTAGTCTGCAAGAGGCTCGGTCTCTTTGTGGTAAACATCGAGACGTGCGAGCACGGTGTCGGGGTGGTCGTCCTTACGCTGAACAAGGGTGCCGCCGCAATCGTCGCAAACCCCGTCCTTTTGAGGCTTTAAGCTCTCAATGTGATAGGGTCTGCCGCAATTTTCGCAGACACGGCGTCCGGACATACGCTTGATAATGCTTTCATCAGGAACGTCGATGTTGATGACGTACTGAATATCAACGCCCATATTGTCCAGAGCCTCAGCCTGGGGAATGGTTCTCGGGAAGCCGTCAAGGATGAAGCCCTTCTTGCAGTCGTCCTCGGAAAGTCTTTCTTTGACGATACCGATTACGACCTCGTCGGGAACAAGCTTGCCGTCGTCCATGTAGGACTTAGCCTTGAGACCCATCTCAGTGCCGTTTTTCAGCGCTTCACGGATCATGTTTCCGGTTGAAATAGTGGGAATACCAAAGTGCTCGCAGAGTACAGCGGCCTGTGTGCCTTTACCTGCACCCGGAGCGCCTAACATGATAATGTTCATAATATTATACCTCATAAAATGTGATTAGTCAAGGAATCCTCTGTAATGACGCATCATCATCTGGCTTTCGAGCTGCTTAACAGTCTCAAGTGCAACGCCTACAACGATGATGATTGATGTACCGCCCATTGACAGTCTGCCAAGTCCTGTTGCCGCGCCGAAAATCAGCGGAACAAGGGCGATGATTGAGAGGAACAGCGCGCCGATAAGAGTAACTCTTGAGAGAATGTTCTTAATGTATGCGGCTGTCGGAGCGCCCGGGCGGATACCCGGAACGGTACCGTTGTTTGATTTGAGGTTGTTGGCCATCTCAACGGGATTGTACTGGATGGTCGTGTAGAAGTACGCGAACATCAAAATAAGGATGAAGTACAATACGATGTACAGCCAGTTTGTTGAGTTAAACGCTGCGAAGAACGCGCCCCAGAAACCGTCTTTGATGTTGAGGAAGAGGTTGATTGTACTGGGGATCGAAAGAATTGAGCTTGCGAAGATGATCGGGAGTACGCCGCCGAGCGCAACCTTGATGGGAAGGTGGCTTGACTGACCGCCGTACATCTTTCTGCCTACAACGCGCTTTGCGTACTGGATGGGAATTCTTCTCTCACTATCCTGCATAAAGGTGATGAGCCAGATGATAGCGAGGAACATTACTACCCAGATGATTACGAAAGCGAAGTACCTTGGCTGAGCGCTGCCGGTTGTGCCGTCGCCCGAACCGAGCTTCCAGATTGAGATAAGGTCGTTGATGGTTGCGGGGAAGCGTGCCACGATGCCGGCAAACAAGAGGAT
>ONPH01000086.1 GCA_900319655.1 uncultured Eubacteriales bacterium | reverse complement strand
CTCATTTCATCAATAGAATCATCAATTTTTTTGATATTTTTTGAAAGCATAACTAATCCAGGTATAAAAACTGGTACACTTCCAACTCCCATTAACAAAAAACCTATTATAATACTAAGTTTTATAAAAATCAAGACCTATTTTATGAATGATTATAATCTGTATTACAAAATGCAGGAAATGCGCATTGAAAGTTGCAAATATCCCGAAAAATTTGTAATTATCCGCACAAAAGCAAAAATAATTGAATATTACAAAAATAAAAGTTGCAAAATCTATTGACAATACTCCTGCTCAATAATATAATAAAAAGGTAATTTTACGCAGAACAGGAAGTGTAATTATGAAAATCAACAGCAATTTTGACTTGCTTGTACCGAATTATCTGTTTGCGGACGTCGCGCGCAAGACCAATGAATTCGCCGCCGCGAACCCCGATAAAGAGATTATTAGGCTCGGTATCGGTGATGTTACCCTGCCGATTGCGCCGATTGTCGTTGCCTCTATGAAAAAGGGCTGCGAGGATTTGCGCCACAAGGAAACCTTCAAGGGCTATCCCGAGTATGAGGGCTATGACTTTGTTCGCGAGGCGGTGTCGGGCTATTACAAGAGCTACGGCGTTGAGGTCGGCGCGGATGAAATTTTTATTTCGGACGGCGCAAAGTCCGACTGCGGAAACCTTGGCGACATCTTCTCGCAGGACAACACCGTGCTTGTCACCGACCCGGTTTACCCGGTTTATGTTGACGCGAACCTGATGGCAGGCAGAAAAATCATCTACGCCGCCGCGACTCAGGAAAATCACTTCCTCGCAATGCCCGACGAAAATGTTAAGGCAGATATAATTTATCTCTGTTCTCCCGGCAATCCGACAGGCGCGGCTTACAGCGCAGAGCAGCTTAAAATCTGGGTAGACTACGCCAACAAAAACGGCGCGGTGATTATATACGACGCGGCGTATGAGGCGTTTATCAAGGACGAGTCGCCTCGTTCGATTTTCTGTATTGAGGGCGCGCGCACCTGCGCGATAGAGCTTTGCTCGCTCTCAAAAACCGCAGGCTTTACCGGAACACGCTGCGGCTATACCGTCATTCCCAAGGAGCTTGAGCGCGACGGACACAACCTGCACTCAATGTGGTACCGCCGTCAGGCGACAAAGTTCAACGGCGTGTCGTGGCCGGTTCAGTGTGCCGCGGCAGAGGTGTTCAGTGCCGAGGGACAAAATCAAATCAAAGAGAACCTCGACTACTACAGCGGCAACGCGAAGATTATCGCGTCAGCCCTTGACGAGCTCGGAATTTACTACACCGGCGGCAAAAATTCGCCGTACATCTGGCTTAAATGCCCCAACGGTATGGGCAGCTGGGAATTTTTCGATTACCTGCTCCAAAACGCCGCAGTTGTCGGCACTCCGGGCGAGGGCTTTGGAGAAAACGGAAAAGGCTTTTTCCGCCTGACCTCATTCGGTGACCGCGACAAAACAATCGAGGCTGTCGAAAGAATTAAAAATCTTCTAAAATAAAAAAGTCCGCCGCAAGGCGGATTTTCATTTTGCAATAATAATTTTTCCGCAAGCTTGAATAATAATTGCAGGAGGAATTATTATGATTAAAAGAATCGGAAACAGAACACTTGAATTTACAAATCAGCCGACTGTCAGGGCTTATGCTTCGGTTGCCGGAAAAAAAGAGAGCGAAGGGCCGCTCGGCGGACTTTTTGATAAGATTATAACCGACAGCTACGACGGGCTCGACACCTACGAGGACGCGGAAAGTCAGCTTCAAACCGAGGCTATGGCGCTTGCGCTTAAAAAGGGAAAGCTAAAAAAATCGGATATCGACTTTGTGTTTGCAGGCGATTTGCTAAACCAGTGCGTGGGCTCGAGCTTTGGGCTTAAGGACTACAACATTCCGTACCTCGGTCAGTACGGCGCATGCTCGACCATGGCGCAGAACATTATAGCCGCATCGGTGTTTGTCGAATCGGGAGCGGCGGAAAACGCAGGCTGTTCAACCTCGTCACACTTTTGCTCAGCCGAACGGCAGTACCGCTATCCGCTCGAATACGGCGCAATCCGCACTCCGACCGCGCAGTGGACGGTGACGGGCGCAGGCTGTTGTATTATTGGAAACGGCGAATGCAAGGTCAAAATCAGCCGCGCGACGGTCGGAAAAATCATCGACCTCGGCATAACCGACGCCAATAATATGGGCGCCGCCATGGCTCCTGCTGCGGCTGAGACCATAGCCGCGTTTTTTAAGGATACGGACAGCTCGCCGTCGGACTTTGACTGCATTTTCACGGGCGATTTGGGTGAGGTCGGAAGCAATTCGTTGTACGAGCTTTTACAAAGAGAGGGAATAGACATCAAAAACAATCACCGTGACTGCGGCTTAATGATATTTGAACGCCGTTTTCAGGATGTTCACGCAGGAGGCTCGGGCTGCGGCTGTTGTGCCTCGGTGCTTTGCTCAAAAATCCTTAACGATTTGGAGCACGGAAAGCTGAAAAATATCCTCTTTATCGCGACAGGAGCGCTTTTAAGCGCAACAACCGCAGGGCAGAGCAAAACCATTCCGTCAATCGCTCACCTTGTAAATTTGCAGTCGTAAAACTAACCTTGATATTATTATGCCAAAATAATTATTGTAAACAGAAAAACAATATGTTAAAATAATATTAAATAATAAGACAACGCCGCACAATTCGCACAATTGAATTATGCGGTGTTGCATTATAAAAATCTTAGGGAACGGATATGCATTATACAAAGGTAAAAGGAATACTCTCCCAAAACAATGGAATGAATTTGTACCGCGGCTGCACGCACGGCTGTATTTACTGCGACTCGCGTAGCAACTGCTATCAGATGAACCACGAGTTTGAGGATATCGAGGTAAAAGAGAACGCGATTGAGCTTCTCGAAAACGCCCTGCGCCGAAAGAGAAAGCGCTGTATGATCGGCACAGGCTCTATGAGCGATCCGTATATGCCGCTCGAAGCTCGGCTTGAATACACGCGAAAAGCCTTGTTGTTAATTAAAAAATACGGCTTCGGCGCAACGCTGATTACAAAATCAGACCGCGTTCTAAGGGATTTGGATATCCTAAAACGCATAAATCAAAAGACAAAGGCGGTCGTTCAGATGACGTTAACGACCGCTGATGAAGCCCTGTGCAAGCTTATCGAGCCGAATGTCAGTACAACAAAACAGCGCTTTGAAGCGCTCAAAATCCTGCGCGACAACAATATTCCGACCGTCGTATGGCTGTGCCCTGTTCTGCCGTACATAAACGATACCGAGGACAATATCCGCCGGATTTTGGATATGTGCGTTGCGGCAAAGGTGCGCGGAATAATCTGCTTCGGAATGGGACTGACCTTGCGCGAAGGCAACAGGGAATATTTTTACCGTCAGCTCGACAAAAGCTTCCCGGGTCTTAAGGAGCGGTATATCCGCGAGTACGGCAATCAGTATGTGATAAACAGTCCGAAAAGCGCGGAGTTAATGCGGCTTTTTCACCGCACCTGCGAGCAAAATGGCATAATGCACGACAACGATTTGATTTTTGAATATCTTAGTCAGTTTGAAGAAAAGAACGCGCCGCAGCAGCTGAGCCTGTGGGATTAGCTGTGTTTTGAGGAAAACTATGATAGAATTATAAAAAATCCCGAACGGAATTCCGTTCGGGATTTTGTAGTTTAGTATTTTTCAGCAATTAGTCGTTGAGCATCTTCTTTGCTTTTGAAAGCAGTGAGAGATAAAGGATGTACTGAATAACGTTGAGAACCAGAGCAACAACTGCAAGAGCAATTACGATACCCTGAGCCGGAACGGTGGGAAGGAAGATGCAGAAAAATCTTGCGAGAAGAGCAACGATACCGATGCCGAGGATAAGCTTGAACTGGCTTGAGCACTTGTCAATTACTTCATCATTGCCAACCTGTACGCCGAGGTTGCCGATACCAAGGATGATAAGAAGAGTAGTAACAAAGCTGCCGATTGCCGAAACTGCGTTTGCAATGTTGTTGAGGAAAGTTACCCTTGAGAAGATAGCTGCAACAACTGCAACAATCAAGGTGAAAATTGTGAGGTAAATAATCATCTTGAACGAATCCTCATCCTTTGATGTCTGAACAACGCCTACAATCTTGAGGATAAGCGCGATAACTAAGAGTACGGACGCGCCTAAAACGAGAACAAGCGTTCCGATACCGGAAGCTGCTGCGCCTGCGGTGCTGTTAGTTTTTGCCGAAGCATACATTACTGCGGCAAGAATGGAAGCAACGCCTGTTGCGATTGCGGCAATCAGAGCGAGAATCTCTGATGTGAAAATTTTGCTAATACCTTTAGCTGCGTTTGGAAATTTCATCTTTTTTTCTCCTTTTTTGTTTTTTTCGGAACCAAGTTCCTTATTGATTTGTTTGCCGCGAATTTATAAAACTGCGACAAAATTAATCAAATCTATTATAACTCTGTTTTAGCTTTCTTTCAACCTTTAATTTATTTTTTGTCAGTATTTTTTTGTTAAACAGTTGTCTTTGAAAAATTCAGTACAGTTAAGACGGGGAATAAAGCATTAAATTTTGGCATAAATATTCGAATTTAGAATAATTGCTTTTTTAGTCAATGATGTTGTTTATACTTTTATTGACATCTCTTAAAAAAATGTTATAATATTATGGGAAATAATCAAATTATTCGACGGATTTTCTGATTTTACTATGCATTTTTATGAATAGTGCCGTCGATTTTACTGATGACAGATACTTGGTTTAGTAAATATATAAAAATTGGGGCAAATATCATGAGGAAAGACGATACTAAAAGAAAAGAAGTTCCGGAGCGTGAGATTGACATTATTCCCATTCTTAAGGAACTTCTAAAAAAACTATGGTTAATTATTTTGGTGGGATTGATTTTAAGCGGAGCGGTGTTCGTAGGAACAAAAGTTTTGATTAAGCCTACCTACCGAAGCGGCTTTACCGCATATGTAAATAATAAGCAGAGCAAGGAAAATACTGATTTTCTTTCCAGCTCGGATGTAACAGCTTCTAAGCAGCTTGTTCTTACTTATCAAAAGATACTAACATCAAACACAATTCTCACAGCCGCGGCAAAGTCAATGGAGTTAGACGCTTCTTACAATACGCTTCAAAAGCTTGTATCTACCGAGGTAAAGGACGAGACTGAGATTATCTCGGTGTTTGTGGTCGATACTGATCCTCAGTTTGCTTATGACTACGCTCAGGCAATTTCAACGACAGCTCCTCAGTATATGGCTCAAATTGTAGAGGGAAGCTCGATGAAGATTATCGACTATCCCGAGTTCAGCGACAAGCGGTACAAGCCAAGCTATTCGAGATTTGCGCTGATCGGATTTTTGATAGGCGCATTGATTGTTATAGTTTTTGTGATTATCAGATATTTTACGGACGACACCGTTAAGAGCGAAAGCGATATTG
>ONPH01000133.1 GCA_900319655.1 uncultured Eubacteriales bacterium | reverse complement strand
CGCAGGCGCAGGGATTGCCACGTTATATTTAAATTTTTTGATTTCGTTAAGGGTTGTGCTGTGAGCTTTTTTGGCGTGGTGAGGGCAAATCCTTATGCACTCGCCGCAGTCAATGCACCTCTCGGACAAGATCTTCGCCTTGCCGCCGTGCACCCTGATTGCCTCTGTCGGGCAGTGCTTTCGGCAGTTTGTACAGCCGCAGCAGAGGTCAGCCTCGAGCTCAACCGAGTGGAAATATTTACTCATAAATACTCCTGTATGTATACTAATAAACTATTGTTTGCGATAAACCCACGGGCGGACACACGGGTCCGCCCCTACAGGCTAAACCTTTACGGTTAAATATACATTTGTACCGACGCCGATTGTGGTTTCAATGCGCATATCGTCGGTATATTTTTTGATGTTGGGAAGTCCCATACCTGCGCCGAAGCCGAGTGAACGTACGTTGTCGGGCGCGGTTGAAAATCCCTCCTGCATAGCCTTGTCAACGTCGGGGATTCCGGGGCCTTTGTCGGAAAGCAGGATTTCAATTCTGTCGGGGTAAATATCGACGTCGCAAAAACCGCCGTTGGCGTGGATTACCATATTGATTTCAGCCTCGTACATGGCGATTGCCACGCGCCTGATTGCGTCGGGATTGAAGCCGAGGGATTTGAGCCTCTTTTTTACAAAGCCGCTCGCCTCGCCTGCACGGGTAAAATCCTCAGCCGAAACGTCGTAATGAAGGTGTATAGCGTTGCTCATACCTTTGTTCCTCCCGAAAGACCGTTGGAATAAAGAAGTCCGCACGCGGTGAACATTCTGAAACGGGTTTTCAGAAGGGTAATGCCCCTTGCCTCGGCAAGGTTAATGATGGAGTCGTCGGGCATTTTTCCGCGAACGAATACGATACACGCCATATCCATCATCTCGGCGGTACGAACTACCTGGGGATTTACAAGGCCTGTCAAAAGCACGGACTGATCCTTTACAAAAGCGAGCACGTCGCTCATCATATCGGAGCCGCAGGCGGTTTTAATCTCCTGATTAAGGTCGCCTTCGCAGATTATTTCGCCCTCCAAAATATCAATAATATCCTTTACAACCATAGTTTACACCCTTTCTTTAGGCGGCAGTTAAATATTTACATCTGCCGCAGCTTATTTATTAAAGAACAAAGCTATTATAACATAATCCAAACGGGATTATGTTATAATCAGCCATCGCTCTTGCCGCAAAGCGGCAAATCGAGCGGGCAATATAAATATGTATAATAAACGCAAAATCCAGTTTTTGATTACACAAAAACGTTTACTGCGTTTATTATAACATAATCCAAACGGGATTATGTTATAATCAGCCATCGCCCTTGCCGCCTTTGCGGCAAATCGGGCGGGCAATATAAATTCAGTATAATAACCGAATTTATACGGTTATTATAACATATAAAAAATACAAACACAATACGAAAAATTAAGATAAATATTACTATTTCGGCTAAAAAGCGCAAAGTTGTCATAATTTGTCCGCAAGTTAGTATATAACAAAAAATTGGAAAGAAAATAATGTCGAATTTTTTTAATTTCTTTATTGAAAAATAATAAATTAAATGTTAAAATCATATAGATGAATTATATAAAGAGGTGCTGAAATGCTTAGGGATTTATATCCTACCGACAATATCTGCGGTTATGACGTGAGACCGGGTTATTATGACAGCGAGGGCGCAATGCCGGTGCGCGGCGGAGTTAACTTTACGATTAGCTCATTCTACGCTACATCGTGCACGCTTCTATTATTCCACCCCGGAGAAAACGAACCCTACGCGAGAATTCCTTTTCCCGATTCGTACCGAGTCGGCAATACATACGCCATAATTGTCTTTGGACTTGAAGTAAATAAATTTGAGTACGCCTACTCCTTTGACGGTCCTCACGACCCCAAAAAGGGACTGATTTTTGACAAGAGCAGGATTATTCTTGACCCCTACGCAAAGGCTGTTACAGGTCAGAGCGAGTGGGGTAAGCATCAGCAGGAGAAGGTCTACAAGGCGAGAGTTGTGTTCAACGACTGGGACTGGGGCAACTTCAAAACCCCGTCAATTCCCCTTGAGGAGCTTATTATCTATGAGCTGCACGTAAGGGGCTTTACCCGTCACGAATCCTCGGGAGTAGAGCACCCGGGCACATTCGCGGCTATCCGCGAGAAAATCCCCTACCTTAAGGAGCTCGGAATTAACGCCGTTGAGCTTATGCCGATTTTTGAGTTTGACGAGTGCGGAGCCGACCGCCACTACGAGGGCGAGCAGCTATACGATTACTGGGGCTACAACACGGTTTGCTTTTTCGCGCCGAACACCAGCTACGAAGCCGACCACGAGCATCACCGCGAGGGTACGGAGCTTAAGGAGCTTATCCGCGACCTAAAGACAAACGGCATTGAGGTTATTCTTGACGTTGTGTTCAACCACACCGCCGAGGGCAACGAGATGGGACCGTTCTTCAGCTTTAAGGGAATTGACAACAACATCTACTATATGCTGACTCCCGACGGAAAATACTACAATTTCAGCGGCTGCGGCAACGTGCTCAACTGCAATCACCCGATTGTGCGCGACTTTATCAAGAGCTGTCTGCGCTACTGGGTTACCGAGTACAAGGTTGACGGCTTCCGCTTTGACCTCGCGTCGATTTTGGGACGTAACGAGGACGGCACTCCGATGGATCAGCCGCCACTGTTAAAGAGCCTTGCGTTCGATCCGATTTTGAGAAGCACAAAGCTGATTGCCGAGGCTTGGGACGCAGGCGGACTTTATCAGGTAGGAAGCTTCCCCAACTGGAACCGCTGGGCTGAGTGGAACGGCAAGTACCGCGACGACCTGAGAAGATTTTTAAAAGGCGACGGCGGCTTGGCTTGGGCTGCGGCTCACAGGCTTACAAGCTCTAAGGATCTGTACGACCCGTCGTACAGAGGAGCTTGCGCTTCAGTTAACTTCCTCACCTGCCACGACGGATTTACGCTTTATGATTTGTACTCCTACAACCAAAAGCACAACCTGAGAAACGGTTGGAACAACACCGACGGCGCTGATGACAACAACAGCTGGAACTGCGGCTTTGAGGGTGAAACCAACGATCCGAACATAAACGCGCTGAGAGTTAAGCTGATTAAAAACGCCTTTGCAACCCTTATGTGCAGCCGCGGCGCGGCGCTGTTCCTGTCGGGAGATGAGTTCTGCAACACGCAGTTCGGCAACAACAACCCCTACTGTCAGGATAACATTACATCGTGGCTTGACTGGAGCAGAAAAGAAAAGTACAACGACGTTTTTGAGTTCTTTAAGTATATGATAGCGTTCAGAAAGCGCTTCCACGTTATCACAAAGAACAGGCGTGAGTGTACCTGCACTCTGCCGCCCGAGAGTATCCATTCTGCCCAGCCGTGGAAAACCGACTTTAACGGCGAGTCAAGGATGGTAGCTGTTATGTACGCAGGCGCTGCCGACGACAACCCGGCAAGGGACGAGATTGTGTACTTCGGCATTAACGCCCACTGGGAGAGCTGCGACGTTGAGCTGCCCGGGCTGCCGACAGGCTATGTTTGGAAGCTGTACGTTGACACCGGCAAAAATGCCGACAAGGTAATTTGCGAGCACAGCAATATTTTGCTCCACGACAGAAGAATTAAAATGCAGGGCAGGAGCGTTATCGCGCTTGTTGCGGAAAAATTATGGTAAAAGTAAAATCCACCGGGAATTTCCGGTGGATTT
>ONPH01000213.1 GCA_900319655.1 uncultured Eubacteriales bacterium | reverse complement strand
AGAGGCAGTATGAAAAATTCTTTTTTAAAACCTAAGTACATTTTCAATGTGCTTGTAATTGGGCTATGCGCCGGAATAATTTTATACTTCTTTTTCAGCAAGGACGGACTCAACGACCTTATCCATTCCGATACCGAGGTAATCTGGTACTGGATATTAGCCGCGATAGGCTCTCAGCTTATGTATATGTTTATCGAGTCGCTCGTAGTTTACCTGTTCATAAAGGATGGGCATAAGCAGTTCCGATTTATAGACGCGGTGCGGGTCGCGTTTATGGGGCTTTTCTGGAGCGCGATAACTCCGTCGTCAACAGGCGGCCAGCCGATGCAGGTTTATCTTCTCCACTCCAAAATGCATATCGGTATAGGCTACGCTACCTCGAGGCTTATGCAGAAATTTATGGTATATCAGGTTGTTCTGACCTTAATCAGCATTGTAGCGGTGCTGGCGAATATACCGTTTATTATGGCTAACAAAAACATTAGCTATATCCTTGTGCTTCTGGCGTTCGGGTTTGTTTCCCAGCTTTCGGTTACGGGAATGGTGCTTTTGTTCAGCTTTTCGCCCAATCTTTCCAGAAAGCTTATTATGTTCTTCGCTAAAATTCTTAACAAGATTAAAATCATAAAGAACGTTGAAGAAAAAATCGACGGTATCGACAAACAGCTCGACAACTTCCACACAAGCAACAAAAACAACAACAAAAAGCCTAAGCTTTTGATTGTGAGCTTTATCCTTACAATTTTCCAGTTTATCGCTATGTTCTTAGTTCCGTACTTTATCTTCCGTTCGTTCGGATTTACCCACGCTACGCCGTTCCAGCTTATATCCTCTCAGGCGTTCGTAAACCTGATGAGCGGTATGATACCTATTCCGGGCGCTTCGGGAGCGGCTGAGCTCGGCTTTACGGCGTTCTTCAGCACGTTCTTTATAGACGGAACCTTAAAGAGCGCGGCTCTTATCTGGAGAGTTATCAACTACTACGGCGTAATCGCGCTGACAGGTCCGTTCTCGTATATGACGAAGGACAAAATAGAAGAAGCCGAAAAAATGGAAGAAGAATTGATAGAAGAACAAAAGTAATATTTTTTAATATTAAACGCCGACGAGGTTTTATCCCGTCGGCGTTTTTGTATTGCTTTTTGGTATTATTTTAATTTAGTTTTTTCTAAGTAAACATACAACCGCTTTATACAAGCTCGCTGTTGCTACACAAAATACGAGGCTTCTTTGCTGCGACACAATCAAAAACACAAGCGCGGTCACCGTTCATTTGAACTGCATCCCGTCAAGAGGACAGAGAAATAAATAAAATAATTTTCACAAAATAATACGATTAGCCGCAGATTTTGGCTGGACAAAGGTAAATGTCCGACTAAGATTTGCGGTTTTTCTTATGCAGCCTTGTAAAGGCAATGCTTTTGCATAGGTGTTAATACACCAAGGTTACGCTGTAAACGTTTAAAATTGTAGTAACGAATATAGTTTTCAATCATATTTACCAAGCTCTCTCGACTTGTGAATCGCTTACCGTAATATCGTTCACGCTTGAGAATACCCCAGAACCCTTCCATAGGACCATTATCAATACATTTGCCGACACGAGACATACTCTGTTTCATTCCGGCGCTGACAAGCTTCTGATGAAATACACGATTTGTATATTGAAATCCTCTATCACTGTGAAAAAGCGGCTTTGCATTTGGATTGTCAGCAATAGCCTTGTCGCATGGACGCTCACCTTTAATATAACACCATACGATGGTCTTGCAGCTTTGAGCATCATCGTTAACCATTTTGGTCTTTTTGTTGTGCCATACTACGACGTCTCCGCTCTTTAATCTGTCGTTAGTCAGCAATGTATCACGTACGTGATACGTTATATCATCCTTGACCTGAGGTACAATGGCGGTGAGCCACAGGTGACAATCCTGCATCAAATAGATGTCGTGCTCATTGTTTGTAAGTAGTTCAAACATGGGCTTTTGGGGATAAAGGTTATCTATGTTGCGTTTGAATAATGGGAATGCTATGTATAATAGGATTATTATCGATTATATAATT
>ONPH01000181.1 GCA_900319655.1 uncultured Eubacteriales bacterium | reverse complement strand
ATAATCGCGTTTGTAAAGAACAATCGCAGGAAGTTGCACACATAGATAAGTGCCGAGGGAAGTCCAACGCTGAAAATCTTTCCGAGCATTTTCAGCTTTTTAAGCGCTTCCTTTGTAAAGTGAACCGTGCGCTTTGCCGACTTGAAATAAATCAGAGTAAGTAAAGTTCCTACGACATAGCCTGTAACCGTCGCCCAGCCTGCTCCGGCAACTCCCCAGCCGAAAATCGCCATATAAATGTAGTCGCAAATCAGGTTGATTATATTAGCGACAATCGGAAGCGCCGTTGCCAGCTTACGCAAGCCGTCGGTTCTGGCGTAAGCCGCTGTCTGGTTTACAACTGCCACAAGCGGAGTGAGTATCCAAAGCGGCAGGAGGTAATCTATTACCAGTCCGACGAGTTCCTCTTTGCCCTGAGCCAAAATCTGGGCAGTCGGTACCATTGTGGCGATGCCGACTATTGAAATTAAAACCGTTGAGAGTATTCCTGCCCAAAACGACAGTGTAAACACCGCGTCGGCGGATTTTTGGTCACGCTTACTTTTGTGAATGACCGAAAGCGTGTTGCCGCCGAAGGTAAACATCGCAATCGGAATACTACGCAGAAATACAATTGAAGTAGTCAGGTTGATGGCGTACAACTGCACCGTTCCGAGTATTTGACCGACCATAATGCCGTCCAAGATACTGGAAAGATAGGTTGAAGCCGTCATCGCCAGTGTAGCCACCAACAGACTTCGGTATTTTTTATTCAGAAGTGTACCGTTTCGTTTCATTTTCCATACCCTTCTTATCGTTTGAGGTTATCCTTGCGGAAGAACAGGAATCCGCGGAGAACGTTAATAAAGTCGTTAACGTATTTTTCGTTGCTCGCGTTCCAGAAGAAACCCATACGCGCGAGGATTTGTGTTGTATAGTGAGCTCTGCACGGAAGCGCTACAATCTTTTTGCCGTGGGCGGTGTTCATATACGCCGTCATACTCGAAAGAATAGCCGCCTTGTCGGGATCCTTCTGCGCCTCATTGAGCGCCTCGGCAAATACATCGTACTCAACAAATTCAATGTTGTTTCCGCTCTTGTTCATCTGACGAATAATATCACCGAGCGGCAGGGTGTGGTTGTTAACCGCGTTGAATACACAGCATGCCTGCGGCGTTTTTGCAAGCTTTAGGAATGCTTCGCAGGAGCGGTCAATCGGGCCCATACAAACCTGATTTTCAATCATAGCGTACGGGAAGCAGCCAAGCAGGCTGTAGCTGCGCAGTCTGCCCATAAAGTTGTTGGTGAGGAAGTTAATCTGGAATTCGCCGTCAGACTCACGCGCGGCAAGCGTACCTACACGGATAACCTTAGCGTCCAAGCCCTCAGCCGCGGCTTCGAGAACCTTCCTCTCGCCCATAAGCTTTGACGAGGTGTATTTGTTGTCGAGCGTCTGACCGAAGTACAGCGACTGCTCGTCAAGGTCAGCCCTACTGAGCTTTTCCATATCGTCCGTAGTACCGGATACCGAAACGGTCGAGAAGTGAATCAGCCTTGCGCCGATTTTTTCGCACAACTTGATGGAGTTAACCGCACCTCCTACGTTGATATCCTCAATGTCGGTGCCGTTTGAGAAGTGCTTAACGTTAGCTGCACAGTTGAACACGGTGTTAACCGGCAGGCTTTCAAATGGTTCAAAGTACTTATAGTCAGTAACGTCGCCGTTTAATACCTCAACGCGCTCGTTAAATTCATCCTCCAAATCTGTTCCGAAGTAGTAGAACATAATGTTTTCCAAACGCTCGCGTGCGGTATCAAACTTGCCCTTACGAATCATACAGTAAGCCTTACCGCTTTCGCGTTTAAGGAATTCCGCAAGCAGGTGAGCGCCCATATAGCCGGTCGCACCGGTAATCATAACGTTGCCGAGGTCGCGGAGCGGCTCAGACTGGAACGCTTCAACGGTGTTTTTGGAGAGGAGCTCATTAATCTTTGTATAGTCGTAATCGTCAAAATCAAACAGCTTGTTTGTATCGTTAACCTCGCCGTCCTTGAACAATTCAGCCAAGGCGCGCGGAGTGGTGTACTTAAATACATCGCCGTAGGTAATCTCAAAGCCGTTTTCGGAAGCGTCGAGCACTACCGAGGTAACGATCAGCGATGTTCCGCCGATTTCGAAGAAGTCGTCGGTTGCGCCTACGCGGTCGAGCTTAAGAGCCTTCTTAAACGATTCGCAGAAGAATTCCTCAGTAGCGTTGGCAGGAGCAACAAACTCTCCGAGACTTACAGGTACGGGATCGGGCAAAAGCTTAACGTCGGTTTTGCCGTTCGCGGTCATGGGCATTTCGTTAAGCTGTAGATAAGCGGTCGGCACCATATAATGAGTGAGGTGCTTTTTCAGCTCGTCGCGGAGCTCGTCAATGTTAATCTCGGTATCTGCGGTAAAGTAAGCGCAGAGGTTATCCTGACCGTTGAGCTTGCGGATAATTACCGTAACCTTCTTGATACCCGGCTGTGCGGCGATTAAGCCCTCAATTTCACCGAGCTCAATGCGCAGACCTCTAAGCTTAACCTGGTTGTCAAGTCTGCCGAGAATATGAACCATTCCGTTCTTATCCCACTTTGCATAGTCGCCCGAGCGGTACATAC
>ONPH01000131.1 GCA_900319655.1 uncultured Eubacteriales bacterium | reverse complement strand
GACAGCGAGGACGACGAGGCTAATCTCGTTGGCAGAGCGCCGGTTGTAGTCGTTATGGGACACGTTGACCACGGTAAAACTTCGATCCTCGACGCTATCCGCCACGCAAATGTTACCGCAGGCGAGGCAGGCGGTATTACCCAGCACATCGGCGCGTACAGAGTGTCGGTAAACGGCAGACCGATCACCTTCCTCGACACCCCCGGACACGAGGCGTTCACCACAATGCGCGCAAGAGGCGCTCAGGTAACGGATATCGCAATTCTCGTAGTTGCGGCGGACGACGGTATTATGCCGCAGACCGTTGAGGCTATCAACCACGCCAAGGCTGCCGGAGTTTCGGTGATCGTGGCTATAAATAAGATGGATAAGGTCGGCGCTAACCCCGAGCAGGTTAAGCAGCAGCTTACAGAGTATGAGCTTGTTCCCGAGGAATGGGGCGGCGACACACCTTGTATTCCCGTTTCGGCAAAGACAAAGGAAGGTCTTGACGACTTGCTCGAGATGGTAGCGCTTGTTGCCGAGATGAAGGAGCTTAAGGCTAACCCCGACCGTGCGGCTAAGGGTACGGTTATCGAGGCCCGTCTTGATAAGGGCAGAGGCCCCGTTGCTACGGTTCTTGTTCAGAACGGTACTCTCCACAAGGGCGACACCATCATCGCAGGCACGTCTGTCGGCAGAGTAAGAGTTATGACAAACGACAAGGGCGAGCGCGTTCAGGAGGCAGGTCCTTCTGTTCCGGTTGAGATTACCGGTCTTGACGAGGTTCCCACCGGCGGCGACGTATTCGACGCGGTTTCGGACGAAAGACTTGCGCGCACACTTGTTGAGCAGAGAAAGTCGCAGAAGAAGGAAGAAATCTTCAACGCCCAGACCAAGGTTACGCTCGACAACCTCTTTGACCAGATGAAGCTCGGCGAGGTCAAGGAGCTTCAGATCATCGTTAAGGCGGACGTTCAGGGCTCGGTAGAGGCTGTAAAGCAGTCGCTTGAAAAGCTCTCGAACGAGGAAGTAAGAGTAAACGTTATCCACGGCGCGGTAGGCGCTATCAACGAGAGCGACGTTATGCTCGCTGAGGCTTCATCGGCAATTATCGTCGGCTTTAACGTTCGTCCCGACTCAGTTGCCGCAGACCACGCGGAGCGTTCGGGAGTGGATATGAGACTCTACAGCGTAATTTACGACTGCATTAATGAGATTGAGTCCGCTATGAAGGGTATGCTCGCTCCCAAAACACGCGAGGTTGTACTCGGTATGGCAGAGTGCCGCAACGTTATCAAGATCAAGTCTGTCGGCACAATCGCAGGCTCTTACGTTAAGAGCGGCAAAATCCAGCGCGGCGCGAGCGTTCGCGTTATCCGCGACGGTATTGTTATCGCTGACGACGCTATCGGCTCTCTCCAGCGCTTTAAGGACGCTGTAAAAGAGGTTAACGAGGGCTATGAGTGCGGTATCGGACTCGAAAAGTTCAACGACCTCAAGGAAGGCGATATGTTCGAGGTTTACACCATCGAGGAATACAGGGACTGAGTCGCGGCGGCGACGGCGCAATTCGGGACGGAAAAGTCGGTTTGTTGTTTATAAATCGACTCCCGAAGGTTGAATTGCAATAGATTTAACGTTAATTTTAATTGTAGGGGCGGGCATTGCTCGCCCGCTGATAGGAAACAATTTCTTATTGGAGGACAAAATGGCAAGTCATAAAATAGAACGCGCATCCGAGGACATCAGGCGCGAGCTCACCGCGATTTTCCGCGAGCTCAAGGATCCGCGGGTTAATCAGGCGTTTTTGTCAATTGTGCGCGTAGAGGTCACAAACGACCTGTCCTACTGCACGGTTTATGTCAGCGCTATGGAGGGGCTCGACCGCGCCAAGGAGTCGGTCAAAGGTCTTAAATCGGCAAGCGGTTACATCCGCCGCGAGCTCGGTCACCGCCTTAAGCTCCGCCACGTTCCCGAGCTGATTTTTAACGCGACTGACAGCATTGAATACAGCGCAAACATCAGCAGGATTCTGGGCAGCCTTGACATCCCTCGCGACGGGGAGAATACCGATGAGTATTAATCAGGTTGCGGATTTTCTGCTCTCGCGCGATAATTTTGAAATTTTAACCCACGCCTATCCCGACGGCGACACCCTCGGCAGCGGCTACGGTCTTTGCCTTGCGCTGCAGCAGCTCGGCAAAAACGCGAGGGTTATCACCACAAATCTCCCGAAGGACTTTGTTTTTTTAACAGAGGGAGTTAAGGAGCAGAGCTTTGAGGCTCAGACGATCGTCTCCGTTGACGTTGCGGACGAAAAGCTCCTCGGCTCAAATTTTGAAAAATACCACGGCAAAATTGAGCTCTGCGTTGACCACCACAGAATTAACCGCGTTGAGGCGGATATTAAGCTTGTCGAGCCCGAAGCCGCGGCAAACTGCGAAATTCTCTACCGCCTGTTCGGCGTTATGAATGTAGAGATCACCAGGCAGATCGCAAACTGCCTGTACACCGGAGTTTCAACCGACACGGGCTGTTTTAAGTACGGCAACACCACCTCGACCACCATGCGGATTGCGGCGGATTTGCTCGACACGGGCATTGACGCGGCGCTCATCAACAAGGTGATGTTCGACACCAAAACCAAGCTGAAAATCAGGCTCGAGCAGGAGATTTACGGCACGATCGACTACTTCGCAAATGACCGCGGAGCGATTATCGCCGTAACGCGCGAAATGCAAAAGCGGCTCGGCGTAGGCGACGACGAGCTCGAAGGCCTCGCCTCGATCCCGAGGCAGATCGAAGGCGTGCTCATCGGCATTACAATGCGCGAAAAAGAGGACGGAGTTTTCAAGGTTTCCGTCAGAACCGACAGGAGCGTTAACGCCGCGGAGTATTGCGCGATGTTCGGCGGCGGCGGTCACGCAGAGGCGGCAGGCTGCACCGTCAAGGGTACGCTCGACGAGGCTAAGGCTCAGCTCAAAAAGGCTGCGGAAGGTGTGCTGTGAACGGAGTATTGCTGATCGACAAGCCCAAGGAGTTCACTTCCTTTGACGTAATCGCCGTGGTTCGCGGAGTGACCGGTCAGCGCAAGGCAGGTCATACGGGCACTCTTGATCCAAACGCGACGGGGGTTTTGCCTGTTCTGCTCGGCAACGCCACCAAGGCTCAGGACTTGATCCCAAATCACGACAAAAAATATACCGCCGATTTTAAGCTCGGCACTACCACCGACACCCTCGACATCTGGGGCAAGGTGCTCTCGCAGACAGAGACCGATGTTTCCAAAGAACAGGTTTTATCCGCTCTTGAAAGCTTCCGCGGCGAGATTTGGCAGCTTCCGCCGATGTTCTCGGCGGTGCAGAAAAACGGTCAAAGGCTCTACGACCTCGCCCGTAAAGGGATTGAGGTTGAACGCGAAAGGCGAAGGGTGACCGTATATTCGCTCGAATTGCTCGGCTTTGACCGCGCGGCTCAGTGCGGAAGGCTCGAAATTTTCTGCTCAAAGGGCACGTACGTCCGCACGATTATTGACGATATCGGCAAGCAGCTCGGCGTCGGCGCGGTGATGACGGATTTGCGCCGTACAGAGGCGTGCGGCTTTACGCTCGACAACTGCCTGACGCTCGAACAGCTAAAGGCGATGAAGGAAAACGGCAACATCACCGACGCGCTGACCTCGGTTGAGGATTTGTTCGTGACATACCCAAAGCTTAATATCTCTCCGGCGCAGGCAAAGCGCTTTTCAAACGGCGGAGCGCTCGACATCTCGCGAACCGCCCTCAGAGCCAAAGAGCCATCTGACAAACAGCTGTTCCGCGTTGGCGAAAGCGGCGGAGATTTCATAG
>ONPH01000130.1 GCA_900319655.1 uncultured Eubacteriales bacterium | reverse complement strand
TGCGATCTCCTCAACAAAAGCGTTGAGAACAGGTCTTGCGCCTGCCGCGATACCGCAGGTTGCCATACCAACGAGCACCTTTGCAGCGTTGGGGTTTTCTTTTCTTAAATTAACATTTGCTCTTGCCTTATCTCTGATAGCCTGCAGTTCAGCTAAAGATTTCATTTAAATGGCACCTCCGTATATAATTTGAGTTTGTTCTTCTAAAAATGCGTGAATCCAATCCAAAACGTCGGGCGTGTCGAGACTAACTCCGTCGAGCACTTCCCTGAGCTCGCGCGTGTCGAGGGTAAAGGAGCCGTTGTCGGTGCTGTGAATAAAGACAAAGTCGATATCGGGGTTGCACCTGATTAAAATTTCAACGGTCGAGTTGATATCCCCGAGCGGAGTCATATCAACGTGGCTTTTAACATATGACGCAGTGGTCACTGTGCCCTTGCCGGGCTCTGACTTAATCGAAAAGCTGCCGCCCGTCTGTTCGGCGGACATCTTGAACAGCGGAACTCCCAAGCCCACCTTGCGCGTTGTGCGCGTGGTAAAGAACGGGTCGATAACCTGCTGAACCTGCTCCTCGGTCATACCGCAGCCGTTGTCCTCAATAGAGATTGTAAGTCTGTCGTTTTTGTCGCTCTCATCAACGGTGATTGTGACGAGGCTTGCCTCTGCCCTGACAGAATTCTGGGCAACGTCCATTACGTTTAAGGATAACTCTCTCATTAGTCCTGATACTTCTTAAGTACGTCTTCAACGTCGTCAACGGTAAGTCTGCCGTAAACGTCGTCGTTAACGGTGATTACCGGAGCGAGTCCGCACGCGCCGATACAACGGCACGCTGTGAGCGAGAACTTGCCGTCGGGTGTACATTCCTCCGCCTCAATTCCGAGCTTTTCGGAAAGCTTGTTGAGGATATCGCCCGAGCCTTTTACGTAGCAGGCTGTACCGAGGCATACAGAGATATTGTACTTGCCCTTAGGAGAGAGCGCGAACTGTGAATAGAAGGTCGATACGCCGTACACTTCCTCAAGCGGCACGTTAAGACCTTCCGCGACCATTTTCTGAACCTCAATCGGCAGATAACCATAAATCTCCTGAGCCTCCTGCAAAACAGGCATTACAGCACCGGGATCGTCAATGTTCCTGGCAATGACTTCCTTTAACTTTGCTTCCTGCTCAGGTGTTCCCGAAAACGGGATACTGCTGATTTTCTTTTGCATCGTTTTTCCTCCCTGAATAGAATAGTAATCGAATTGCTAATTGCAAAAATCGCAAAATTTGCAACCCCGTTGGATGATTTTTATAAAAACATACATACTCATCCAACTATTGCTTTATATTATAACATAAAACTTTATGAAAGTCTATACGTTTTTTACAATGGAAACAATTTATTTCGACATGTTTTTGATAAATTTTTCCGAATGAGAATTAAAGAGGTATAAAATGTAAAACATAGAATTTCTTTAATTACAGAGAGATATTTAAAGAGAGAATAAATAGAAAACCTGCCGTTGCAATTTAATTGCAGGCAGGTTATTTTCTCTCTTATTTTCTCTCTTATTTTCTCTCTTATTTTCTCTTTTATCTTTCTCTTTATCTTTCTCTTTATCTTTCTCTTCTTTTTTATCTTTATCTTCCCTACTTTTGTATACAATTGTAGCTTCAGCCTTTTGGGCGGTTCAGAAAGCTTATTATACACTCTGCCGAGAGCTCCTCGAGCTCCATTGAGTTTTCCGCGTCGCGCATATTTTCGAGGTAATGCGCGTCGGAATTCGTCACGATGTTCAGTGTGTCGAGAATCGGATGAAGCTTCCGCAGTCCTTCGAGCTTTGTTTTGTCGGCAAGCTCCGCGGTTGTAAAGCCGCAGTACTCGTCAATCTCACCGAGCACGGAAAGGATTGACAGGCTGTCGCGGTCGATGTGCGCAGGGTAGCAGATTCCGCCGAAGTCCGCGACGATTTTGTGGGCGTTCATAATGCTGATTTCGCTCGCAGGGATAAGCAGGTGCTCAATCTCCCCTATCTCCTCGTCCTCGGAGTTCATTATGACCTGCCTGCCGTAGATTTCGGCGCGGTTTTTGACCTTAATTCTGTGGTTATCGACATATTCGCTCCAGTCAAGGGCGCGTTCGAGCGTCGGGAACAGGCACACCGCGTGGATATCCTCGCTGGTAGTCAGCTCCATTCCCGGAATTACGCAAACTCCGTTGCGCTTGCCTGCCTCAATTGCCGCCCCGCAGTTGAGCGAGGTGTTGTGGTCGGTCAGCGCGATAACGTCGAGCCCGAGCAGCTTTGCCATACCCGTGATGTTGTTCGGAGTCATATCCATATCTCCGCACGGCGACAGACAGGAGTGAAGGTGTAAATCGTAAAAATACTTCATATTAAATTAGCTTGCTTAGCTCCACCGCGAGAGTGTAGCTGTTTTTATCGGTCGAGAGGATTGTAACGTCGTGCATTTCAGCCTTAGCCTTTGCTTCGTCATCGAGCGCGGCGCTTTCGACAAGCACGATACAGCTTACGTCGGCAAGGGTGGCGACCGCGATTGAATTGATGTTGCCCATAACCGTCAGCCAAGCGCTGTCGGCAGGCGCTCTGCCCATAACCCAGCTGAGCAAATCGCCGATGTAGCAGTCCTTAATCTCCCTGTCAAGCTCGCCCTCAACGTGGATTTTTAAATCGCATTTTTCAATAAAATCTTTTACTGTCATAGTTACCTCGTAAACTCGAATTAATAATTACGATAATAAACGCAAGTTTATCTATTGCTCAAACCTATAGTAAAAGCAATTAAACTCTTAACTCTAAACTCTTAACTCTAAATCGTATTCTTAAGCTGGTCGTAGACGTTCTGGATTTTTGCCTTTAGCTTATGTATGCAGTCGGTTTCCTTTGCCTTTCCGCGGACGATATCCTCCGCCATTGCGCGGCAGGTAGGCGCTCCGCATGAGCCGCAGTCGAGCCCGGGAAGTCCGCTTAGGATATCCTCCATCTCGGACATCATCTGCATAGCCTTTACGATATCCTCGTCGAGCCTGAAAATATCCGCGTCAAATTCGAGCTCCTCTGTCCACTTCATATCGTCGATATTTCGGTTGTCGAGGTGGTTCATCGAGACGGGCAGGTACTTTCTGAGCGTTTGAATTCTGGCACGGGCGACGTAGGGATTTTCAACCGTCAGCACTCCGCCGACGCAGCCGCCCGAGCAGGCGTTCAGCTCGATAAACTCAACGTCCCTGATATGCTCGTCCTCGAGTTCCTCCAAAACTCTGATTACATTAACAATGCCGTCTGCTGCGAGGTACTTTTCGCCCAGCATAGCGGCGGCTTCTCCGCCCGAGGTAGCCCAGCCGATACCGATAATTCCCGACTGCGCGATAGGCTCAATCTCGGTGAGGTGATCCATCGCGTGGGTGAGCTCGGGGTAAATCTTCGATATGGCAATCGCGCCGTCAACGTTAGAGCTTTCGGCGTAGTTCGGCGAGTGAGCCTCCGTAACCTTCGCAGGGCAGGGCGTGATGAAGAAAATGCCGATTTCCTCGGACTTTAGACCTGTTTTCTCGATAGCCTCTTTGCGCGCGATTTTCGCCGCTACTTCCATCGGAGCAAGCAAGGGCATTACGTTGCCGCAGAGCTCGGGAAAACGGATTTTTATAAGCCTTACAACGGCAGGGCAAGCCGAGCTGATTATGGGCTTTTTCAGCTTATTATCCTTAATCAGCTTACGTGTGGCTTCACTGACAAGCTCCGCTCCGCGCGACACCTCGAAAACATCGTCGAAGCCCAGTTTTTTAAGGCCTGTGAGCACGATGTCGATATTGTCGAGCCTGTTGAACTGTCCGAACAGCG
>ONPH01000127.1 GCA_900319655.1 uncultured Eubacteriales bacterium | reverse complement strand
TTCGGTCAAGCCCATATCGAGGTACTGAACCTGGCTGAGACCTTTGGCAAGCTCAACATCGGCGCGGCTCTCGTAGCTCACAATTACAAGGCTGTTCGAGCCTAAGCAAGCTACGCAAAGCGCAAGCGCAAAGGCGACGCTCTGCCATTTTTTCATCTTAATTGTGTGAACGATGAGCATTACAACAAACGCCACGAGGTAGATTAAGTTGTTGTACTTCGCAAGAGTTGCAAGCAGCAGCAGCGCAAGGCTCGGCGCCATCCAGCGGTACTTGCCTGTCTGGAAATATTTAATCAGGAACAGGCTCGCCCAGATTGCCGCGGACATTCCGAGAATATTTCCGTATACAAAGGTACAGAGCAAAATCGGCTGGAAGCATACCGCGAGAAATACGATAACGAAGAATTCAATGCTCTTTCTCTTAAACACAAGCCTTGTAATCCTTGCGAGCGCAAAGTAAGCAGTGGCAAGGCTGAGCACGTTGATAACCTGCATCGGCATTGAGCTTTTTGTGCCGAAAATGCTGTAAATAAACTCGCTGATAAGCACATATCCAAGCTGGAAGGGATAGAAGTTAAAGTAAGAATAGCCCTGGTAGAAGTCCTTGTTGTAGAACTTCGCGCCGTCGTAGAACGGAGTAAAGTTGTCCTGAGCCGCCTTTGTAGCCGCTTCAAAGATGTTCTGGCTGTCCGCCGCGGGAATTGATGTGACTGAGAAAATCCACGTCATACCGAGTATCAGTACCCACACGGCAAGTCCTATTTCAAAGAACCTGATGTTGATTTTCGCGAAGAAGTCGTACTTTTTCTTAAACGCGAACGCGATTATAAAGAAAATCGCCGTGAACAGCAAATTGAGCGATACAATGTCGTTTTGATAGAGGATTACCTCGTTTGAATATTTTGCAGGGTCGATAACGCTGGTCTGCAAAAAGCTCATAATCGCCAAATATCCGAACGCCAAAAACAAAAACAGAGAGATGATATTTACAACTATGTACTCAAATTTACTCGTCTTTTCAATGCTCTGAATTGTCTTTACCGCCGGCTGTGCCTTAGCAGTGGCGTTGTTGCCCTTAACGGCTGAATTTTGCTTAGCTTTTTCAGCCTTTGGTTGTTTTTTCGGTTTTTGTCCCATTTTTAATATACCGCCTGATTTAGAATTCTTCCTTGACCGAGCGCAAAAACAGCTTGCGCAGCGATTCCTCAACGTCCGACCCCTCAAATAAAACCTCGTACACCGCGTGCACGATAGGCAGGTCAACGCCGTATTCCTGACCGAGTTTATAAAGAGCCTTCGACGTCATCACGCCTTCGGCTAATTTTTCAAACTTAACGCCCTTAACGAACTGCTCGCCGTACTTTCGGTTGTGGCTCCAGGGGGAGAAGAGCGTCGCCTCGTAGTCACCGAGGTGGCAAAGTCCGTAAGCGCTGAACTCGTTTCCGCCGAGCGCCTTAATCAGCCTTGCAATCTCGCGAGTACCCCTCGCCATCAAAGCGCCCTTAAGCGAAGTATATCCCAAGCCGTCGAGCATACCTGCGGCAATTCCGATAACGTTCTTTGCGGCAGCGCCGATTTCCGAACCGATTAAATCTGTTCCGAGGTAAAAGCGGATAAGCTCGCTGGTAAACTCAGAAACAAGCTTTTCTTTAACCTCCTGATTGTCGCTGTCAATTACCATACAGTTTGGAATTCCCTTAACGTAGTCCTGCGGATGTCCGGGACCTACCCAAACCGCAACGGGAGTTTTGCTTGTGTCTACAAAGTCGCCTACAACCTGCGAAAGCCGCTTGCCCGTAGTCACCTCAACGCCCTTCATACACAGCACAATAATCTTGCCGTCAAGGTTGTACTTTGAGATGTCCTCAAAGTAAGAGCGCAGGTATTGCGAAGAAATTGAGATTATAATAACCTCGGCGCGGTTAACCGCGTACTCAAGGTCGTCCGATACCTCAATGCTCTCGGGGAAGGACAGATAGTCGTTCTTGCGCGTGGTTTTTAGCTGTATAAATTCGGGAGCGTCCGGCAGTCCGCAGGAAAGCACCTCGTGGCCTGTTTTGTCGAGATACCACGCAATGCAGCTGCCCCAGCGGCCGCAGCCCAAAACTGAAACTTTCATAAGCTACCTCTATGTATTAAATAATAAGCATTAAAAGACCCGCCCGACCGTATGATTTAATAATAACCTGCCTACGAGTAGAACAGGTGGGTGCCCACCTTCAAGCTTCAGGCTCCCTTCTTCCAAAAAGTGGGAGGTCTGCACACCACTTGAAGAGTAAAGCTCCCGATTTAAGAGTTGTAGGGTTATTTTAAAATCATTCACGCATCGGGCAGGTCATTTACCTAACCCAAATATATTATATGAAGAAATTTTCCGTTTAACCGTAAAATTCGGCATTGTAACGTTCTTCAAAAATTTCAGAGATTGCGCTTGTAATATCGTGCTCGGGAACGCCGAAAAATGTTTCCTCTCCGTTTTGTACCGCCTTAAGAACAATATAGTCGGCGCTTGACTTCAGAGCAGTCAGGCTGTCCTTAAAACGCTTTAGAAGTACGTAGTATTTTTCGCCTTGATATTCGATAATATCGAGCACTTCAAAATCGGTATTTTTGCCGTCCTTACCGCAAAGCGTTAAAATATCCGGCAAATATTCGTCTGACATAAGCTATCACCGAACCGTTTGAAATTTACAAATCTCTTTTTTCTAATATAATTGTACATTGTTTTGGCTTAATAGTCAAGTATTTTAGTGCTCTAAAAATAAATATATATTTTTATAAACTTTCCATAAAAAAGTGTTGACATTCCACAAAAAGTATGATATAGTAAAGACAAGATAAATTTAGAGACTTCCTTTCTATGTGCTTGATTACTCCATAAAATTACCTAAAAACCGACGGCTTCCTACCGTCGGTTTTTACGTTTTATCTTAAATTATTAATCTTTTGACATTTTTATTGAAAACCAAGTAAAAATGGGATATAATTAACTTAATTATGATATGATTGGAGATTATTATGCGCGCTTTTGAAAAGCTCCCTGCGCAGTTTCAAAACGACAGCGTAAAAGCGTATTATGATATACTGAGCAAACGTCAGGGCTCAATAATCCTAAAAAGAGTTTTTGATATTATTGTGTCATTAATTCTTCTTGTTTTTCTGATTATTCCCATCGCAGTTATCTCGATATTAATCAAGGTTAATTCTCCCGGTCCGGTGCTCTTTAAGCAAAAGAGGGTAACAACCTACGGCAGAATTTTTAAGATTTACAAGTTCAGAACCATGGTTGTAAACGCCGAGAGCTTAGGCTCGAAGGTAACTACCAAAAACGACGCGAGAGTAACCTCAATCGGCAAAACGCTCAGAAAGTTCCGCCTTGACGAGCTTCCGCAGATTTTCAACGTAATCGGCGGTTCAATGTCGTTTGTCGGCACGCGCCCCGAGGTTCAAAAGTATGTAGACCTCTACGAGGACGAGTATTACGCTACCTTGCTCCTGCCTGCGGGTATCACCTCGCTCACTTCAATCAAGTTCAAGGACGAGGAAAATCTGCTCTCCGCGATTGTCGATACCGAAAAAATCGACGAAACCTATGTTAAGACCATTTTGCCTCAAAAAATGGAGTATAATTTGCAGTATACAAAGGAATTCGGTTTTCTTTCCGACATAAAAATTATGTTCAAAACCGTAAAGGAAGTTATTTCATAACCTTAAAAATAAGGAGTTTTCTGAATGAATAGGGTAAAAAGTTTTTTGAACGATACTTCTCTTTTCAGAATAATTTATATAATCGACCTGTTTTTGTGTATGGTGTCGTATGTTCAGCTCCTCGGTTATGTGATGCTTCCTTTTTTGTTCATCTGGGGACTGAGGTTGGTTTATTTTAACCAGCACCGTTACAACACGTTTTTCAAAATGCGCTTCGGCATCTGGGTCGGGGCGTTTCTGATATGC
>ONPH01000214.1 GCA_900319655.1 uncultured Eubacteriales bacterium | reverse complement strand
AAGCTGATTATATTATTGGATCCGTCAAAGAGGTAGTGGCGCATCTCAGGAGCTTCTCACCGGTTTGGCGCGATCTGACGGAAGGCAAAAAGGAATTTATCTTGAAATAGGAGGATTTTTACTATGGCATTATACAGCGATAAAGTGATGGATCATTTTTTACAGCCGCGCAACCTCGGCGTGATCGAGGACGCGGACGGCGTCGGCGAGGTCGGCAACGCAAAATGCGGCGACATCATGAAAATGTATTTGAAGATCGACGACGATATCATCACCGATGTAAAGTTTGAAACCTTCGGCTGCGCCAGCGCGATAGCGTCCAGCTCGATGGCGACGGAGCTGATCAAGGGTCAGCGCGTGGAGGACGCCATGCAGCTCACTAACAAAGCCGTCGCCGAAGCCCTCGACGGTCTCCCGGCTTACAAAATGCACTGCTCCGTACTCGCCGAGGAAGCGATTCAGGCGGCACTGGAGGATTATAAAAAGAAACAGGAACAGACGTAATCCAACGTCTGAACGAGCGGACGAACGAAAAAGGTTTTCTCAGCGACATCTTCATCACACAGCAAATATTTCTTAAACCCTGAGAGTTTGGGTTTGGGTTTAAAATTTATGACTCTGTATTGACAACCGATAAAAATGGTTATATAATGTTAGCAACGTCTTTAGGACGTACACACATTTTTTTCGTGGGAGCAGTTATGAATACAATGCTTAACCGTCAAAACAACTTCAGCTTTACATTTAGCTTTACCGTATTTACAAGCGGTAGGGTTAATTTGCTATGCTGAAAATGTGTAAGTTATAAACGTTATCACATAGGGTGTGGCACTTTAACCGAGTGTCACACCCTATTTATTTTTTTGATTAAAGGAGAAATCATTATGATCATCGTTTTAAAACCTTCAACACCGCCGGAGCAGATTAGGCTTTTCACAGAAAAGCTTTGCAGCGATTATGATGTAAAGGTCAACCGCTGGGACGGCGTACACTCAACCGTTCTGGGCTTGATAGGCGACACGCACACGGTAGATATCGAATACATCGATGCGCAGGATATCGTTGAGAGCGTCAAGCGTGTTCAGGAACCGTATAAAAAGGCAAACCGCAAATTTCACCCCGAAAACACTGTAATAAAAATCAATGATAATGTGAGCATAGGCGACGGCAGCCTGCACATAATGGCAGGTCCCTGCTCGGTAGAGAGCGAGGAGCAGATAGTTGAAATAGCGAAAAGCATAAAGGCTTCCGGCGCGACCCTGCTTCGCGGCGGCGCGTTCAAGCCGAGGACCTCGCCTTATTCGTTCCAGGGGCTCAAATCCGAGGGGCTCGATCTTTTGAAGATAGTCCGCAAGGAAACGGGGCTCCCCATCGTCACCGAGATTATGCGCACAGAGCACATAGATATGTTCGAAAACGTCGATATCATTCAGGTGGGAGCCAGAAATATGCAGAATTTCGATTTGCTCAAGGAGTTAGGCAAAACAAAAAAGCCCGTGCTTTTGAAGCGCGGACTCTCTGCAACTATCGAGGAATGGCTGATGAGCGCGGAATATATAATGGCAGGCGGCAACGACAGGGTCATCCTTTGTGAGCGCGGCATCCGCACCTTTGAGACCTATACCCGAAATACTCTCGACGTCTCGGCGATCCCGATCGTAAAAGAGCTGTCCCACCTGCCCGTTGTGGTCGATCCCAGCCACGCCTCGGGAAAAAGCCGCCTTGTAGAGCCGCTTGCAATGGCGGCGGTCGCTGCCGGAGCGGACGGGCTGATGATAGAGGTGCACAACGACCCGCCGCACGCGCTGTCCGACGGCGCTCAGTCGCTCACGCCCGAGCAGTTCAAAAATACAGCCAAAAAGATACTCGCTTTGAAGGAGGCGTTAAAATGAGTTCCCGTAAAAATCTGAGTGATGAGATATATCTCGCGGCGCCTGTCGTTGTTACCGCAGATGAAAGGATAGCCTATCAGGAAATCAAGGGGGCAAATTCATATGAAGCGGCGCAAAGGCTTTTTCCCGAAAGCGAGCTTATGGCATACTTTTAGGTTGACAAGTAG
>ONPH01000126.1 GCA_900319655.1 uncultured Eubacteriales bacterium | reverse complement strand
CTGTCCTTAATATTTCTAAAAGAGAGCTTTTCAAAGCCTTGAATCTTATGTCTTGAGAAATAGTGTTTTATGAAGAGCTTATCTAAATCTCCATACGTAAGAATGGTTCGATTATTTAGCTCGAATGTTTCGAATATGTTGTCGAATTCGTACTGAGATTGCTTTTCATATGAGAACGCCTTTACTATCCTCTGATTTCCTACGGTTTCCTCAACGTATGAGGAGATCTCGCCCTGCAGCATCTGCTGCTCACGAAAGCGCTTCGCGCTCAGCTTGCCGATAAAGCCCGCCACAAAAAGCGAAAGCGGAGTGAGAAAGAACACAGCAAGCGCGATTTGCCAGTCGGTTACAAGCATGAAAACGAGCGTTCCTATGATCGTGACAACACCCGAAAAGAGCTGTAAAAACATCTGAGTAAGACCGTCGCCCACCGCGTCAACGTCGTTTATAACGCGGCTGATAAGGTCGCCGTGAGGGTTCGAGTCGATGTAGGAGAGGGGCACGGAGTTGATTTTTCTGAAAATATCGCGCCGCAAATCCCTGACAGCGCGGAAGCTGATTGTGTTAATCAGCTGAGTCATCAGCCATTGGAACACGCTCACGCCGAGCAGCGAAGCGCCGATAAGCGCAATCGTTTTCGCGATTTCGGCAAAGTTTACGTTGCCCTCAGCGATAATGTTATCAATCGCTTCGCCGACAAGTACGGGTATCAAAAGCGTGAGCGACACGCTGATGACCGCGAATAAAAGCGAGAGCAAAAGTAAGCCGTAGTACGGGCGCATACGGCGGATAACTCTCATAAAAGAGGAAGCGTTTTTCATCATTTTTGCGCCTCCTTTTCGTGCTGCTGAGATAGGTAAATCTCGCGGTAGGTGCGGCAGCTTTCGAACAATTCGTCGTGAGTTCCCGCGCCTGCCAGTTCGCCGTCGCTGAGCACCAAAATTAAATCGGCGTTTTTAATTGTAGAGCACCGCTGGGTGACAATCAACACTGTAGAATCGCCCTTGCTCTGTGCAAGAGCCTGCCGCAGAGCTGCGTCGGTCGCAAAGTCGAGAGCCGAAAAGCTGTCGTCCAAAATCAAAAGCTTCGGCTTGCCGACAATCGCCCTCGCAATGCAAAGCCTTTGGCGCTGACCGCCGCTGAAATTCCTGCCGCCCTGCTCAACCCTGCTGTCAAGTCCCTGTGGGGTCTTAGAGACAAAATCATACGCCTGAGCGGTTTTAAGCGCTTCCCAAAGCTCATTATCGTCAGCGCCCTGAGAGCGCCACTTTAGGTTGTCGCGGATAGTTCCGCTGAACAGCACACTCTTTTGCGGAACAATGCCGATTTGCTCCCTGAGCTGTTCAAACGGATACTCGCGCACGTCAACGCCGTCAAGTTCGACCGCGCCGCTTTTAACGTCGTAAAACCTCGGAATAAGGCTGATAAGCGTACTTTTGCCGCAGCCTGTCGTGCCGATAATTCCCACGGTTTGACCGCGTTTAATCTTAAAGCTTATGTCCGTCAGCTCGTCGTCGCCGCCGGGATAGCTGAAGCTTACATTTTTGAATTCTATTTTGGGGCTATTTTCTTTTACAGAAATATAATCCTTTGTCTTTTCCTTAACCGAGGGCTCGGTTTCGAGCACCTCATTAATCCTCGCCGCCGAAGCGCTGCCCTGAGTCATCAGCAAAACAAGGTTCGCGACAACAATCATTGCGAGCAAAATCTGCGTCATATAGCTGACGAGCGCCACGATATCGCCGGTGCTCATCTCACCGACATTTACGTTGACCGCGCCGAACCAGATAATCAGGATAATCGCGATATTAGTGACGGCGTAGGTGACGGGGTTGAGCAGCGCGGAAATCCTGCTCACCCTGATTGAAGCCTTCGCCAAATCCTCGGTGGCAATGTCTACGCGCTCACACTCGCTTTTCTGCCGCGAGAACGCCCTGATAACCCTGTTGCCCGATAAATTCTCGCGCGTGAGCAGACCGATACCGTCGAGCTTTTTTTGAATTGCGCCGAACATCGGTATGGTCTTTGTCATCACAAGGTACAGCGTAAGACCAATCAGCACAGCCGCGCCGAAGAAGATAAGCGAAAGCTTTAGATTAATAGTCATCGCCATAACGAGCGAGCCGATAATAATAAACGGCGCGCGCGTGAGCAGTCGGATAATCATTGCGATATTTTGTTGAACGCGGTTTGTGTCGTTCGTAATTCTCGTGATAAGCGAGGGGGTTGTCAGCCTGTCGATTTCCGAGTGGGAGAGCGAGTTGATGTGCTCAAACAGCGCGCGGCGGATTTTTGTGCCTGCGCCCTGCGACGCCTTGCTCGCAAAATACTGGCAGAACAAAGCGCTTGTCAGTCCCGTTGCGGCGAGCCCGACAAGTACAAATCCCATCCTTATCACATAGCCCTTGTCGTGCAGCTGATTTATCCCGACGTCAATAATGTTCGCCATAACCAGCGGCACAAACAGCTCGAGTACAGCCTCGAACAGCTTGCACAACGGACCGATAATACATTCTTTTTTATAGTCAGCCAAAAATCTTCTGAGCTTAAACATTTTTTCATTCCTAAACAATTTTACTACGGTTATTATACATCAAAAAAAGAAATTTTTAAATTATTTTTTAAAAATTGCATAAAACACTGCAATTTTTCCCGATTTGGAAGCATAAGTGAAAGGCCTTTTAAATTTATGTAACCAAGGAGATAAAATGAATACAAAAAATATTGGCTTTGTAATTGAGCCGCGAGAAATAATGAATAACGAATGGTACACCGAGCCGAACACAATGCACCTTTACCGCCATTGCCGCCTGAGGGCAAATTACTCCGATACAAAGTGGAGAGGCATTGAGCTTAAAAGAGGTCAGTTTGTGACGAGCATTAATACTCTTTCCGAGGAAACAGGGTTAAGCGTTCGCCAGGTCAGAACCGCGATTGACAAGCTTGTCGAGACAGGCTATCTGTCGAATAAATCAAGCAGCAAAAACCGCATAATAACGGTATTGAACTATGACAGTGAACAGCAAAATGACAAGCTGATTGACAAGCAAATCGACAAGCAGACTGACAATCCCACGGCAAACGAACAGCAATCTGACGACAGGCAGTTGACAACAGATAACAATAAAAACAAAGAAAACAAAAATAACAAGTATAATTATAATCGTCGCGAATCGAAATCGAGAAGAAATTGCAGCTATGATTTGAAAGATGTTATGAAGTTTGATACCTTGGACTTTATGGACGAAGAAGGCTGGGAGGAAAAGGCATTCGGAATAAAAAGGTGAAATGTCGCGTAGCGACAAAAGGTGATTCCCTTCGTAGGGGAAATGGGCGAAGCCCAAAAGGGTTGCCGACGTGCTAAGGTTGCCGTTTTCGCCAGAAAAAGGTGTCATTTCGCTTTGCGAAATGACGGAGGGGGCAGACGTTTCCGATAATGCCAACCTTTCCGTTACATTCGTAGGGGCGGACCCGTGTGTCCGCCCGGGAAACGTGAACCGTGTTAATCACACAATCCGTTTTATTCGCGATAAACGAACGTAAAATTCAACACACAAAAGCACATTAAAAATTAAATGATTTATTCCTGTCCTGCGGGCGGACACACGGGTCCGCCCCTACGGTGTAAATTATATGTATGCATTTTGGTTTATAACGCTGATATGCCAATGATTGCCATTTGTGGTGACTTTTACGGTGGCTTTTTAAAAGCAAACTCACCGCAAGTCACCTGAATTCCGTTGACAGCAAAACAGGGCGGACAAACCGTCCGCCCTAAAGCTTAACTTAAATTAAATTATAATCGACTTTCCGCTCATTTCCTCGGGTTGGTCGAGGTTCATAATCTTGAGCATTGTCGGCGCGATATCAGCCAAAACACCGCCCTCGCGCAGCTTGCAGTCGTAACCGATTACGCAGAAGGGAACGGGGTTGGTGGTGTGAGCCGTGAAGGGCTCGCC
>ONPH01000163.1 GCA_900319655.1 uncultured Eubacteriales bacterium | reverse complement strand
ATTGTACGGTAATCACGGCACACGTTTCCCGGGCGTCCGTAGCCGGACGGCAACCCTTTTGTCGCTACGCGACATTTCCCCTGACAGGGGAATTTCACACGGGTCCGCCCCTACAATTACACCATAAAATTCATTTTTATAGATACGCTGAGTTAAATGGAAACGATGGTGCAAAACCGCATAAACACTGGGTTTTTACATAAAGTTCATTTTAAGTCTTAAATGGATATGATGACGCCGATACACAAAACAGCCAAATAAATTTTCTTTCAGCGTACATAAAGTTCATTTAAGAACCAAAGGTGGATATGATGTAGAAACCGCATAAACACTGGCTTTTTACCATCGTGTCCATTTAAGAACAGGTGTCTGTAACAGATGGATTTGATGTGTCATTAAACGTGTTAGACAAGCTCCATTGTGTAATTCTTCCCTTTCCAAATCCTTTGCTTTTGCTTGAAATACCAAGTTCGTTAATTGCTCTCCTGAGAGTTGACGGTTTACAGTTAAAATCCTCGCAAATTTGAGTAATTTTCGGAATTTCTATTGTTTCTTCCTCCCCAAACATCTCCAAAATCTTCTCGCACAGCTCGTCCTTTTTCACACTCTGCCTGTTCCTCTCGGAATGGACTTGGTTTAGGATGTCGTCCGCCGTTAAATCGGTGAAGCCGTTGAATTTTATACCGCCCTGCATGGGGTTTACCTCAAAGCAAATGCTCTTTCCCCTTTGGGCGAGGGATGATTTTTCGTGGCAGAGTATTCTGCCGAAGGGGTTTTTGGGGTCTCTGCCCAAAATCAGCATACTTCTGGCAACCGCAGGAATATCCATTGAGCCCAAGGCGCGGTGAAGCGCGGAATTCTGCGTTGTCTTTGAGTGGTGCATAATCAAAATCACAGCCGTGTTATACTTTTCGGCAAGCAGGTGAAGCCTTTGCAGAACAGGTCTGACCTCGTTTGCGCGGTTCATATCGATTTTCGAGCCGAGGTACGCCTGCAAGGGGTCAAAAATAATCAGCTTTGGCTTTATATCGGCAAAAATGCTCTCAATCCGCTTGTCTGTCAGGCTGAGGGTTTTGTCGGTCTCGTCCATAATAAAAATCCTGCGAAAGTCAGGGCGCATACTTTCAAGCCTCGGCTTGATCGTGTCGGCAATGCCGTCCTCTGCCGTCTGATAGACAACATTCGCAGGCTCCTTATATGCGCCTTCCTCGCCGTAAAACGGTCGTCCCGTGCTGACCTGAGCGCTAAGATACAGTGACAAAAACGTCTTGCCCGTACCCGGGTCAGCCGTCATCAGTGTGATTTTGCCCCTCGGAATGTACGGGTACCACAGCCATTCGGTCTTTGTGCTCTCAACATCTTCAAGGCAGATGTACTTCGGGGTATCGCTTTTTTTCACGACAGGCGCTTCTGCTTTTTCAAACGGTTTGGCAGTAAGCGTAAGCGCGTTCAGCCTGAGCCTTACCGTCTGCACAAGGTTATAGCCGTCAACGGGCTTGTCATTTTCGTACACGTCGGTGATGTCGCCCTTCTTTTTCAGCCAATCCCACTCGTTGGTTAAGTCGAGCACCTTAACCTCGTCGGCATACGGCAAAATCTCTGTCGCAATATAATTTGCAAGCTCTCTGCCCGGCTCGTCATTGTCGGGGATAACTGCCACGCTCACGCCCTTGAACAGCTCGTTGTAATCACTGCTCCACTTCTTTTCCAGCCTGCCCTTGCCTGCTCCGTGAGGAGAGCACACCGCAAACAGTCCGAGCTCGTTAGTCAGGGTGTCAACATCCTTTTCGCCCTCGGCAATATAAAGCGTCTCCTGCTGTTCTCTCGCCTGAGCGATACAGCCCTGCTTGTAGAGCGGAACAGGCACGGTGTTGCCGTCGCTGTCCTTGGGCAAGCCCTTGACCTGCTGACCCCTCTCCCCCTTGTGGTACCAGCAAAAGCCCTTTGAGTAACCGCCCTTGTACTCGTCAAAATAGTAAAAGCGAACCTTTTTAAGCTCGTCAGAGTAGTAATAGGTCACGTTTTCGGGCTTGTGAGGTCTGGATTTCGGCTCGTAAAAAAGCTCCCTGACATCAAGATTAAGCGCCTTCATAACGCTTTCGCCGTTAGCCGAGCACACAGGACAGCTCATAACAATCCCCTTGCTCCCTTCCCTGATATCAAGGCTCGGCCGGTGGTCGTCATGACACGGACAAAGCGCCTGAAAATGATTGCCGTTAAGGCGTTTTACGCCGTTTAGGTGATTTAGAAGTTGATTAATATTCAAATTAATCCTCCTTATTTTTTTATTAAAAGGAAAAACTCCTTTCACCTATAAGCCCAAATTTAAAAAAATTGCAGTGTTTTATGCAATATTTTAAAAAATTTTTTAGAGTTTAATTAATTTAGCGGAAACGTTTGTTAAAGTTTAAAGGCTCCCCCGTCGCGTTAAGCTACGGGGGAGCTGTCAGCGTTAGCTGACTGAGGGGGCGGCTTTTCCTTTAACGCCCCGTTTTGTAATGCAACGGATAACTCGCGCTGACTCACACGTAGCCCCCTCCGTCATTTTGCAGAGCAAAATGACACCTCCCCCGTAGCTTGCGCGACGGGGGAGGCTTTAAATATTTATTCAAACGTTTCCTGTAAATTCAATTATTATTTATTACTCAACTTACCGTACTCGCCAAAATCGAAGGTCGCAAAGTAGTCCTTCGGTTCCTCGGCGCGTCTGATAAGCTTATGGCTTCCGTCCTCGCAGAGCAGAACCTCTGCCGAGCGAAGCTTGCCGTTGTAGTTGTAGCCCATCGAAAAACCGTGAGCGCCTGCGTCGTGGATATATATAATATCGCCCTTGTCGATTTTCGGGAGCATACGGTCAACAGCGAATTTGTCGTTATTCTCGCACAGACCGCCTGTCACGTCATACTTGTGGTCGCAGGGCATATCCTCCTTGCCGAGCACCGTGATGTGATGATATGAGCCGTACATAGCAGGACGCATAAGGTTAGCCGCACACGCGTCAAGACCGATGTACTCCTTGTAAATGTGCTTTTCGTGGATTGCCGTGGCAACCAATGCGCCGTAAGGAG